>JADLEX010000033.1 GCA_020845895.1 Deltaproteobacteria bacterium
AGGACGACGGCCACGTGCTCGTCACCGCGGACGGCGACGATCTGGTCGTGGAGACGTTCCCGACCGAGTAGACGGCGGGCGCTACGCCGGAACGCAACGTCGCCCCTTGGCAACCGGGTCGTTCGTTGCCACAATGCGTCGTTTTCCAACACGCGGGGTTTGGGCGATGCAGGGCAATCTGTCGGTCCAAGAGCTTCAGTTCAAGAAGGTCATGGGGGTCCTCGCGATCCTCTTTTTCGTCGCGCTCGGCGTCATGACATTCAGCCCCGAGTGGTACACTCACGGCGTGAACGTCGTTGCGAAAGTTTTCGGCCAGCCGCAGGCGCCCGTGACCATGCGCGTGCCGGCCGAGGCCGTGTGGGGCGCGGTGTACGTGAACGCCGAGCGGCCCGAGAACACCCCCGCGAAACCCTACGCCGAGCGTACGCACGTCGCCTTCACGTGCACGTCGCTGCTGCTGCTCACGCTCATCGCGGCAGGCTGTTGGATCAATCCGCGCCGGTACATGGAGTACATTCCGGTGCTGCTCTTCGTGAAGCTCGTGCCGTCGATTTTCTCGCTCGGCTTCTACTTCTTCGTCGCGAAGTACTTCGTCCACATCCTGACACCGATCCTCGACGTGCCGCTCTTCGGGCTCATCCTGGTGATGTGGCTGCGTGCGAAGGGTCCCGCCAAGGCGGAGACGGCGCCCGTCTGAACACGCCCAAGGGGGCAGCCATGACCGGCGATCTGTTCGGCACGCCGGAAACCGATTCAGGCGAAACGTCCCGGACCGCGCGCGCGCCGCTGGCCGACCGCATGCGTCCGAAGACGCTCGACGACGTGGTCGGGCAGGACGAGGTCGTCGGTCCGGGAACGATGCTGCGTCAGGCGGTCGAGAGCGGGCAATTGCCCTCGATGATATTCTGGGGTCCGCCGGGATCGGGAAAAACCACCATCGCGCGCATCCTCGCCGGGGTCACGGGCAGCCGCTTCGTCGCGTTTTCCGCAGTGCTCTCGGGCGTAAAAGAGATTCGCCAGATCGTCGAGGCCGCGCGGGCGCACCGCGCGCGGGGCGGCGGACGCACCATTCTTTTCGTCGACGAAATCCACCGCTTCAACAAGAGCCAGCAGGACAGTTTTTTGCCCCATGTCGAGGCCGGCGTCATCACGCTCGTCGGGGCGACGACCGAGAACCCGAGCTTCGAAGTTAACGCGGCGCTGCTCTCGCGCTGCCGCGTGCTCACGCTCCGGCCCATCGACGAGGCGTCGCTGCGCAAGGTTGCCGAGAAGGCGCTCGCCGACCCGACCGATGGCCTCGGCGCGGATCGCTGGAAGCTCGAGGACGAGGCGTGGGCGCAGCTCACCGGCAGCGCCGACGGCGATGCGCGGCGCGTGCTCAACACGCTCGAGGTCGTGGCGGGGCTTCGCCTGCGCGAGGAAGACGGCGCGCGGGTCGTCACGGCGGCCGATGTGCGCGAGGCGCTGCAGACGAAGTCGCTCGTGTACGACAAGTCCGGCGAGGAGCACTACAACGTCATCTCGGCGTTCATCAAGAGCCTGCGCGGATCGGACCCCGACGCGGCGCTCTACTACCTCGCGCGCATGGTCGAGGCCGGCGAGGACGCCGTGTTCATCGCGCGGCGCATGGTGGTGCTCGCGAGCGAGGACATCGGCAACGCAGACCTGCGCGCGCTGCCGCTCGCCGTCGCAACCATGCAGGCCGTGCACATGATCGGCATGCCCGAGGCGCGCATCAACCTCGCGCAGTGCGCAACGTATCTGGCGACCGCGCCCAAAAGCAACGCGAGCTACATGGGACTCGAAGCCGCCGTCGCCGAGGTGCGCGACACCGGCGCGCTGCCCGTGCCGCTCGCCGTGCGCAACGCGCCGACGCGCCTGATGAAGGAGCTCGGCTACCACCAGGGTTATCGCTACGACCACGACTCGCCCGGTCGCCACGCGGCCCAGCAGTTCCTGCCCGACGAGCTGGCCGATCGACAATTCTACGAACCCACCGGCGAGGGACACGAGGAGGCGATCCGAAAGCGCCTCGAATGGCTGCGCTCGCGAAAAAAGAGCCGACCCGATGAGTGATGCCGGGCCGCCGGCGCGCGTCAGCGCGTGCCCACGCGCGCCCCGGCGAATCCCGGCGCGGAGGCGCGGCGCGTCGCAAACGCCAGCACCACGCCCGCCACGATGACGAGCAACGAGCCCGCCCACTGGATGGGGCTCGTGCGTTCGCCGAACATCGGTATCGCCATCACGTGCGTGATGATGATGCCGAGGTACGACAGCGCGCTGATCGTGGCGGCGCGGTCGAGCGAGTACGCGCGCGTCATGGCGAGCTGGCCGAATCCCGCGGAGATCCCCGTGAGCGCAAGCACGGCAAGACCGGCCGGATCGGGCGTAACCCAAACGGGAATCGAGAGTGCGATCATCACGATCGCGCCGAAAACGGAGAAATGCAGGACGATCGCTTCGTGACTCTCGTTTTTTCCCAGACGGCGCAGATAGATCATCGCCACGCCGTAGCTCATCGCGCCCGCCGTGGAGATCGCCGCGAGCTGAAGCGCCACGTCGAAACTCGGTTTGACGACGAGCGCGACGCCGACGATGGACAGAGGGACCGCGAGAAAAACAGCCCGCGACACGCGCTCGCCGATGAGCGGCCAGGAGAGCAGCGCGACGAAGACGGGGCCGGTGGAGTTGAGCGTAACCGCGTCGCCCAGCGGGATACGCGGCGACGAGAGCGTGTAAAAGATCGCGAGCGCCGAGCCGGTGCCGAAGATGGTGCGCACCCATGCCACGCGTCGGTTTTCGATGCGCAGCGACGCGCCGCGCAGCATGGCGAATCCCCACGCGATGAGCGCGCCGATCACGAAGCGCGCCGCGGCGACCTCCATCCACGGCACGTGCCGCGCGCCCATGCGCGTGAAGACGCTCATGAGCGAGAAGAGCACCTGCGCGACCAGCATCCACGCGATGCCGCTGTGCAGCAGCGAGCGCGATTTCGCGGGTGCCGCGGGAGGCTCGTCGATCAGCGGATCGTCTTCGCGATCCGAAGTGGGCGTTTGGGATTTCACGGAGGCTCTCAGGCGTAGCCGCGCGGATGGTCGCGGTGCCACTCCCAGGCCGACGCGATGATGTCCTCGATGGACGGGATCTCGCAGGCGAATCCGAGTTCGCGCGCGATTTTTTCGGTCGTCGAAACCAGCTCCGGCGGGTCCCCCGGGCGGCGCGGCGCTTCGATCGCCGGAATCTCGCGCCCGGTGACGCGCCGCGCCGCGTCGATCACCTCGCGCACGCTGTAGCCCGATCCGTTGCCGAGGTTGTAGTGGTCGAAGCCGGTTCCGGCCGGCGCGGAGAGCGCGGCGACGTGCGCGCGGGCGAGATCGCGGATGTGGATGTAATCGCGAATCGCCGTGCCGTCGCGTGTGGGGTAATCCGTCCCGAAGATCGACACGTGCTCGCGCTGCCCGAGCGGCACCTGGAGCACGAGCGGGATCAAATGCGTCTCCGGCTGGTGGTCCTCGCCGAGGCCGCCGTACGCGCCGCACGCGTTGAAGTAACGCAAAATCGTGACGCGCAAGCCGTGAATGCGCTGGTACCACGCGAGCATCCGCTCGAACATCAGCTTCGATTCGCCGTAAACGCTTTCGGGCGTTTGCGGATCGTCCTCGCGAATCGGCAGCGTTCGCGGCGTGCCGTAGGTCGCGCAGGTGGACGAAAAGACGATGTGGGGCGTTCCCTCGGCGCGCATCGCTTCGAGCACGCGCAGCCCCGTGGCGACGTTGTTGTCGAAGTAGAGTTCGGGCTTTTCCATCGACTCGGGGACAAGGCTATGCGCCGCGAAGTGCAACACGCAGGTGACGCGGTGCTCGCGCAGCGCGCGGCGCAGGCGGTCGGTGTCGGCGAGTTCGCCCTGGACGAATTGCGCGCCGGCTGGAACGGCCTGCCGATGACCGCGCGAGAGGTTGTCGTACACCACGACGTCGCGACCCGCTTCGATCAGCACCTTCGCGGTGACCGAACCGATATACCCCGCGCCGCCGGCGACGAGCACGCTCACTGCGCGGCCGGATTCAGTCGGTCGATTCGGGACCGGAAGTAGTCGAAGGTGATTTTCAGACCGTCTTCGAGCGATACCTCGGGCTGCCAACCGAGAATTTCCTTCGCGAGCGAGATGTCGGGTTGGCGGACCTTGGGATCGTCCTCGGGGAGCGGTTTGAACACGATCTCGCTACGGCTCCCGGTGACCTCGATGATCTTCTTCGCGAATTCGAGAATCGTCATCTCGCGCGGATTGCCGAGGTTGACGGGCAGCGGGTAGTCGCTCATGAGCAGACGGTCGATGCCGCGCACGAGGTCGGAGACATAACAGAACGAGCGCGTCTGCCGGCCGTCGCCGAAGACGGTGATCGGCTCGCCGCGCAGCGCCTGGCTGCCGAACGCGGGTACCACGCGACCGTCGCGCAGACGCATGCGCGGACCGAAGGTGTTGAAGATGCGCACGATGCGCGTCTCGACGCCGTGGAAGCGCTGATAGGCCATCGCGATCGCCTCGGCGAAGCGCTTGGCTTCGTCATAAACGCCGCGCGGGCCGATGGGGTTGACGTTGCCCCAGTAGTCCTCGGTCTGCGGATGCACCAGAGGATCGCCGTAGACCTCGCTCGTGCTCGCGAGCAGGAACCGCGCGCCCTTGGCCTTGGCGAGGCCGAGGGTGTTGTGCGTGCCGAGCGCGCCGACCTTGAGCGTCTGGATCGGCAGTTCGAGGTAGTCGATGGGCGACGCAGGCGACGCGAAGTGCAGGATGTAGTCGAGCGGCCCGTCGAGGTAGATGTAGCTCGTGATGTTGTGCTTGATGAACGTGAAATTCTCGGCGGTGATGTGCGCGATGTTGTCGACCGAGCCGGTCAGCAAATTGTCCATCGCGATGACGTCGAATCCCTTGGCGACGTAGTAGTCGCACAGGTGCGATCCGATGAATCCCGCGCCGCCGGTGATGAGAATGCGCGGCATCGATCAGGCGTCCCGCGCGGCGAGCACGGCGGGGCGGCCCACCGAGTAATAGTCGATGCGGTGCCGCCGCGCGATCTCCTCGTCGAAAAGGTTGCGTCCGTCGATGACGACGCGCGTTCGCAGGTGCGTCGCGATGCGATCGAAATTCGGCTGGCGGTACTCGTTCCACTCGGTGCAGATCACGAGCGCGTCCGCGCCTTCGAGCGCCTCGTAGTTGTTTTTGTGAAGCTCCACCGCGCCGCTCGTGATCGCGTCCGCGAACACGCCATGCGCGACCTCGAGCGCCGCGGGGTCCGTCGCACGCACCCGGGCGCCCGCCGCGACGAGGCGCTCGATCGTCACCACCGACGGAGCTTCTCGCATGTCGTCGGTCTGCGGCTTGAACGCGAGTCCCCACACGGCGACGGTTCGGCCGGAGAGGTCGTCGCCGAACACCGCGAGGACCTTGTCGGCGAGCCAGTTCTTCTGCAGGTCGTTCACCTCGTCCACCGCCGTGGCGATCTTCATGTGGCGACCGGACTCCTCGCCGATGCGGATCAGCGCCTTCACGTCCTTGGGAAAACACGAGCCGCCGTATCCGACGCCCGGGAAGATGAACTGAAACCCGATGCGCCGGTCGTGGCCGATGCCCTTGCGCACCATGTTCACGTCGGCGCCGACGCGCTCGCACAGCGCGGCGATCTCGTTCATGAAGCTGATCTTCGTCGCCAGCATCGCGTTGGCCGCGTACTTGGTCATCTCGGCGCTGCGCACGTCCATGACGAGAATCGGATTCTCATTGCGCACGAACGGCCTGTACAACTCGGTCATGACCTCGGCGACGTCGGGGTCGTCGGTGCCGATCACCACGCGGTCGGGCTTGAGAAAGTCGAGCACCGCCGCGCCCTCTTTCATGAACTCGGGATTCGAGACCACGTGGAAGGGTTTGTTGGTGATCGACGCGATCGTCTCGCGCACCATGTCCGCCGTGCCCTCGGGGACCGTGCTCTTGTCGACGACGATTTTCGCGTGGCCCGACTTGTCGTCGCGCAACGTCTCGCCGATTTGCCTGGCGACCTGGAGCACGTACTTGAGATCGGCGCGGCCGTCGTGGTCCTGCGGCGTGCCCACGGCGACAAAGACGACGCGGCTCTTCAGGACGGCGGGGCGCAGATCAGTCGTGAACGCGAGGCGTCCCTCGGCCTGATTGCGCCGCACTAAATCCTCGAGCTCGGGTTCGTAGATGGGGATTTCGCCGGCGTTCAGCTTCAGGATCTTCGCGGCGTCCACGTCGACGCACACGACGTCGTTGCCGGTCTCGGCGAAACACGTGCCCGCGACGAGCCCGACGTACCCCGTACCAATGACGCAAATCTCCATCCCACTCCCCTCACGACCCTCGAAGGCGATTCCGGCGAGGCGGCGAACCTAGTAGGCGTTCTTGTCGACAAATCCCCGCGCCAGGGTCATCCAGATAATGCGAATGTCCAACCAGAGCGACCAGTTCTCGATGTAGTAGATGTCGCACTCGATGCGACGCCGCAGGTCGGTGTTTCCGCGCCAGCCGTTGGCCTGAGCCCAGCCGGTTATACCAGCTTTGACGCGGTGCCTCAACATGTACTTGGGGATCTGCGTGCGGAATTGCTCAATAAAAACGGGCCTTTCCGGACGCGGACCCACCAGGCTCATGTGCCCGGCCAGCACGTTGAGGAGCTGCGGCAGCTCGTCGAGGTTCGTGCGCCGCATGAACGTGCCGATGCGCGTTCGGCGCGGATCGTCCTTGACCGCCCACACCGCTCCGGTGGCCGACTCGGCGTCCGTGCGCATCGACCGGAACTTCAGGATGCGGAAGGTGCGCCCGTCGAGGCCCATACGCTCCTGGGCGTAGAAGACGGGACCGCGGCTCGTGAGTTTGACCAGCGCCGCCAGGCCGAGCAGCAACGGGGAAAGAACCACGAGGCCGATGGATGTCGCGACGAGATCGAACGCGCGTTTCACCAAGGCATTCCACCCGTGCATCGGCGTGTCGCGCAGGCTGACGATCGGCAATCCCTCGAATTCCTCGACCGCCGCACGCAGCGTGACGTACTGATACAGGTCGGGCACGACCTTGACGTCCACGAGCTCCTCGTCGAGGGCTTCGAGCACCTTGCGCAAACGATCGGCCGCAAAGAGCGGCAACGCGACGAGCACGAGTTCGATCCGCTCGGCGCGCACGACGTGGGCGACGTCCTCCGGCGCGCCGTAAACGGGCCGGTCGAGGACGCGCTCGGGCATGGGTGCGTCGTCCGAAAGGAACCCGATAATTTCAAGGCCGAGCTCGCGGTGATCGAGCAGGCGCGACGCGAGCCCGCGGCCGAGCTCCCCCGTTCCGACGATCAGCGCGCGACGCACGCCGATACCTCGCCGATACCGCGCGATCAGCGCGCGGCGAAACAAGACGTGTGTCGCGATGAGGGTGGCCGTCGAGAGCACGAAGAAGAGACCGAAGACGATACGGCTTGGCTTGTACTGCGCGAGAAAGAACGTGACGACGACGAAAACGAGAAACGAAATCGCGTGCGCACGCAGGACGAATGCGACCTCGCGGAACAGGCTGGGTACGGTCTTTTCGAGATTCGCGAGATTGGCGCGGAACACAACCGCCCAGATGAGCGCGACGAGCGCGCCGATCCACGCGTAGGTCGAAAACGCGGGCACGTGCGGCACGCGCAGCGCGATGAGCCCGCTTTGGAATCGGATCGGATACGCGACGAGCCAGCATGCCACCACGACGACGAGATCGATCGCGAGATTCAGACTCGACTGGAACTGGCGGCGGCGACCCAGCACGTCATACGCCCATGCGTTCGTGCCCGAACGCGGCGAATCGCTCGTCCACGAACGCGCGGATCTTTCGCGCGAACTCCTCGCGCGCGAAGGGCTCGGCGTGCGCGCGGATCGCGGCGGGATCGAAACGGCCCGCGTTCGCCTCGAACCAGCGGATGGCGGCGAGCAACGACTCGGCGGTCTGCTCCCCGAAAAAGACGCCCGTCGCGCCGGGAGGCACCGCTTCGCCCGTTAACGCGCCGCGCACGGTTTCGAGCGCGCCGCCCTTGGCGTACGCGATGACAGGCTTGCCGCACGCTTGCGCCTCGAGTGGCGTAATGCCGAAGTCCTCTTCGCCGGGGAACAGAAACGCGCGGCAGCCCCGGTAGAGCTCGGCGATTTCGTCGTCGGTGCACCAACCGAGAAACTCGACATTCGCGGGCGCGCTCGCACGAAGTCGTTCGAGGTCTTCGCCCGAACCCGCGACCTTGAGCGCGAAGCCGCCAATGCGGGCCGCTTCGAGTGCGAGATCGAGTCGCTTGTACGGCGCGAACGCCGAGACGATGAGATAGTAGTCACCGCTTGCGCCGCCGAGCGCGAAGCGGCCGAGATCGACGGGCGGATGAATCACCGTCGCGTCGCGTCCGTAGAATTTGCGGATGCGCCGGGCGACGTGCGCGCTGTTGCAGGTGTATGCGTCCACGCGCGACGCACTCGCCGCGTCCCACGTGCGCAGATGGTGCGCGAAGAACGCGATCGCCGCGCGTTTGAGGCGGCTCTTGACACGCGCCGGGCCGAAATACTGATCGTATTGATCCCACACGTAGCGCATCGGAGTATGCAGATAGCTGACGTGGCACGTGTCGGGCCCGGTGATGACGCCCTTTGCCACGCAGTGCGACGTCGAAATCACGAGGTCGTAGTTGCGAAAGTCGAATTGCTCGATCGCGTACGGGAAGAGCGGCAGGTAGTTGCGATAAGCCGTGGCCGCGCGCGGGAGCTTTTGCACGAAGCTCGTGAAGATCCGGCGTCGCTCAATCACGGGCGACAATTTGCCGGGCAGGTAGAGCAGCGTGAACAAATCGGCATCGGGCCACAGCTCGCACAGCGATTCGAGCACCTTTTCGCCGCCGCGCATGCCCGTCAGCCAATCATGAACGAGCGCGACCCGCGTACGCGGTTTCGCCAACGCGTTCATCACCGCAACCCCGATGCTTTCCACTCGCGCCGGCCAGTCGTGGGCGCGGGCCTCGGCAATGCGCGCCGCGACGACCGACGCGTCGCCCGGATCGGCGAGCGCCGCGCGAACCTCTTCGACAAACGCCTCCGGCGTCGCCGCAAGGCGGCACAGGTCGGGCCGATCGCGATACGCGGCGAAGCTCGGAAGATCGGTCGCCACGATCGGTTTGCCGCACGCCATGTATTCGTAGAATTTCATGGGAAAGCTGGCGCGCGTCGAGGCGTTATCCGCGAGCGGCAGCAACCCCACATCGAATGCGCGCACGAACGCTGGAAGGTTCGCGCGATCCTGCCGCCCGGCGAAAACGACGTTCGGTTTGACGCGCAGTTCGCCGAGATCGGTGGACGGATCGCCCCACCCTTCGGGACCCACGAGCGCGAGCACGGCATCCGGGAACGCATCGGCGACGCGCGCGAGGAGCGGCAGATCGGTCTTGTAGCCGCTCAGATTCCCGTGATAGCCGATCACCTTGCGTCCCGCGAATTGGTCGCGGGCGCCGAGCGGCAATTCGGCGCTCGCCGTTTCGAAGTGGGCGACGTCGGCGCAGTTCGGAGAATAGAACACATTCGCCGCGCGCGCGCGTTTGGCCTCGGCCAGCGCCGGGCGCGTCACGATCACGAGATCGGCGAGCGATTCCAACCGGCGCTCGGCATCGGTCAGCGACGCGACGTCCACGCCCGGGTTCGCGGCGTAGTCGTCCACGCACTGGTAGATCACCGCCGATTCGCCCAATTGCTTCACGAGTTCAATACCGGTGGGCAGAAACGTCCACAGAATCGGCCGCGTCATGCCGAGCTTCGCGGCCCAGCGTTTCACGCGGCGGCGCAGCAGGATGCGGTTGAGCGCGCGCACGAAAGCGAAACGGTGCAGCGGAATCGTGACGGGCGACAGCACGAAGACGTTGGGCTCGACCTCGCGCGCGCCGGCAAACCATCCGCGCAGCCTCGCGACAATTTTCGCAAAGTCGGACTTCGACGCGCCGGGGGGACGCAGGCCGGGATTGTTGATGTAGAGGATGCGGTTTCTCGCCGCGAGTCTGTGCATCAGGTGCTGGGCGTTCACCCACAGCGCGTCCCAGTTCGCGGACGCGACGCACACGATGTCCCGGCCTTCGAGCATGGTTCGGGCGACCTTTCGCCGACGAGAATCGCGCGCACCTTATCGAAGCGGCGTTACGATTTCAACGACGCGCCATGGCTCCATGCCGCGTGAAACACCTCGGACATGCGCTCGAATGTGAATTCCGTCGTGGCGAGCAGGCGACCGCCTTTGCCCAGACGCGCGGCGAGATCCGCGTCGTTCAGCATCCTGTCCAGCGCGTCGCGCAGGGCAACGGGGTCCGTGGGATCGACGAGCAGGCCGTTGACGCCATCGCGAACGGCCTCGGAGACGCCGCCGGAGTCGCCGCCGATGACGGGCTTGCCGAACGCGCCCGCCTCGACGAAGACGAGGCCGAAGCCTTCGATGTCGTCGCCCTCGCGACGGCTCGGCATGACGAACACGTCGCACCGAGCATACAGCGCGCGAAGCTCCTCGGGTTCGACGCGCCCGGCGAATACGATCCGATCTGCGACGCCGCATTCCCCGGCAAGCGATTCCAACCGCGCGCGATCGGGCCCGTCGCCCGCCACGAGGTAAATCGTGTCGCCGCGCCGCCCGCCCGCGTCGCCCAGCGCGCGGATCACCGTGTCGAAGCCCTTGCGCGCCACGAGCCGCCCGACCGACAGCACGACACGCCGATTCGCGTGATCGACCCCGCGCCAAGGGTTCGGCAGCGGTGGGGGATCGTACGCCGAGACGGTGCATCCGAGAGGAATCTTCACGACGCGCGCGCCGGGCTCCATCGCACCCAGGATTTCGACGAGCGGTTCGGCGATGGTCGCGACGAAATCAGCGTCGCGCAGGATGCGCCGCCACGCGAACGACCACATCGAGTCGCGCGCACGGACGATTTCGGTGCCGTAAGTGAGCACGGTGTAGGGCACGCCGAAGAGCCCTCGCCAAATCCAGGCGACCGGCCCGGCGAAGGCGAGGTAGCCGCAGACGATGCGGCCGAAGCGCTTCGTACGCCACGCGCGAAAGACCGCGAGGAAGAGCGCGATCTGGCGGAGGATTGGACGCAGCGCTCGCGGGCCGTGCTCGCTCGCGGCGATGCGCGTCAACACGGCCGGAAAGTCCCGATCGAAGGCCTCGTCGCCCGGCGTGCGGCGCGCGATGACGCGCGTGTTCGGCGTTCGCGCGGCGAGTTCGGAGACGACGGTCTGCACCCCGCCGATGTCGGGCGGGAAGTCGCGGGCGAGGACCAGTGTCGCTATTGGCGTTTCGCCTTGCTTCGCCACGACGTTTCCAGATGACCGAGAATCGTGGAGATGCGCTTCTCCCACGAATTCTCGCGGGCGATTTCCACGCGCCGCCGCCGGTCTTCCTCGTGGTCGCCGTGCAGGCAGCGCTCGATCGACTCGACGAAGGCCTGAGCGTCGCCCGCGAGTTCGACGACATGCGCGTAGTCCTCGAGCTCGGGAAGGCGCGTCGCGACCACAGGTTTGCCGGTCGCGAGATACTCGAACAGCTTCATCGGCAGCACGCCGCGCGTGTAACGGTCGATCTTGTAGGGGATGATGCACACGTCCATGCCGGCGAGGTACGCGGGCAGTTCCTCGATGCTCTTTTTCCCGACGAAGTGGACGTTGTGATAGTGGATGAAGTGCTCGATTCCGAAGCCCCGATCCGGGCCGACAAACACGAAATTCCACTCGGTGCGCGCCTCGAACAGGCGCTCCAGCAGGTGATCGTCGAGCTTGTAGTTGAGCGCGCCGACGAAGCCGATCACCGGGCGGCGCAGACCCTCCAGCTCCGGCGCCGGGCTCGCCGACGACGCGCGGTGAAAGTGCTCGAAATCGGCCACGTTGGGCACGTGGTGCGTGTTCTTGTTGTGCAGAACCTTGTCCTCATACAGCGAGCGCGCGGTGGTGAAGACCGCGTCGACGCTCTCGAGCATCTTGCGTTCCATCTGCCGCGTCACCTGAAGCCACGCCCCAGGCATCGCCGAATACTCGTCCACGCAGTCGTAACACGAGAGCGCGGGTTCGAGATGCTGCAGGTAGGGCGCGGCGGTCGGCGGATACAGCCAGAGGATGTAGTCCTTGAAACCGAGTTGCTCCAGCCGTTCCTTGATGACGGGGGACACGAGCCGATGGTTGATCTCGTTGACCTGCGGAATCTTCTGGCCGAAGGGCACCGTGCCCGGCGGACGCAGCACGTGCACGCCGGACGGATCGCGCCAATAGCGGTGCGTGTAGCCACGCCGCCCATCGGCGAGACTCGCGAGCGGCTCGACGTAGAGCACGCGAAAATCGGAAACGAGGCGCGAAGCGATCTGCTGCTTGTTGGTCCACAGCGGCGCGTCCCAGTCCGCGGTGCTGATCATCACCACGTCCCGAGGCAGATCGAAGTTGGCAAACGGGCCCATGATCCCCCTCCGGCGCGGAATACCCCTTGGTACCGGATGCTATCAGACGTGGGGACGAACGCAAGAACCTGTAACGAAGATCACATGGCGGAACCGAGGGTTATCTTTTCACGACATCTCGCCAGTCGAAGTCGCAATACCACACCTCGCCGACGTTGATCCACCGCTGCTTGACGAGAATGGTGTCCACGCTGGCGCTGGGCACCAGGTTGCGGTTGATATAGCGCACGAGCACGGTGCCGTAGTAGACCTTGTTCTTGCTGGGCTTGCCGCCCTTTTTACGGTCGATTCCGGTATCGGCGAGCGACTTGTCGGTGCTGGGGATCTTGGCGTCCTGGACCGCGCGCACGGCCTCTTCCTTGGGCATCAGGTCACGGTCGGTCTCGCCGGGCGCGGGAGTCGGCGTGGGCACCGCGCCGTCCTCGGGAATGCTCGTGCCCGGCAGGTCGAGGTCGGAGGGCGGCGGCGGGTTCTCGTCCACCTGGCAGACGACCACGGCGAAGTTTTCGATCTGCACCGCGCCGCCGTATTTTTCGGTATCCATGAGAAAATCGATGCGGCGATTGGGCACCACCATCAGGCTTACCGGCGCGTAGTGGTGCCAGATCACGAGCTTGTTGAAGTCGTTCGCCGTTTCGCACAGCTCGTCGGAAAGATCCTGGATCTTCTTGGTTTCCTTGCGGCGATCGCAGGACGCGGCGCCGACCAGCGACATGGCCAGCAGCGCCACGATCCCCACCACCAGCGCCCGTGTCCATCGCGTGTTCATGGCTTCCCCGTCCTTCGCTTCCGGTCAGTAGGCATCGGGGCGCAGATACCAACGCCCGCCGGACTTTTCCCACCGCTGGCTTTCGTGGATTCGCGCGTACCACAAGAAATAGATGCGGCCCCAGATGTCGATATCCACATGCGCCACCGCGCCGTTGGGCTCGATCTTGATGTCGTTCACGCGGTACTTCAGCACGATCTCCCGCGAGAAGTCGTTCTTGCGCATGAGCGACGCGTAAATCGCGATGAAATCGGTCTGATCCTTTTCGTTCTCGAAGTACGGGCGAATCTTCCCGCGCGTGATGTACGCCGTGAGCTTCTGGTCCTCGAGCCCGGACCACAGGCCGTCGACCCGGCCGCGCAGATCCTGCGCGCGCACCGACGCCTCGTCCTCGGGCATCGCGGCCACGGCTTCGTATTCGTCGAGACGCAGCTTCTCGTTCTTGAGGGCGCACCCGGCCATCGCCACAAGGACGAGGCCGACCACCGCCATACGCCGGATCATCGTTTCTTCTTTCCGCCTTTTTTCGTGGACCGCGCCCGGTCGCCGCCCCCGTTCGGTTTTGCGGCGGGCGCGCCGGCCGGAATCATCTTAGAAACGGCCTGCGTCTTTCGCAACGTCGCCCAGAGGACGGCCGACACGCCGAACAGGAGAAGGCTCACGACCTGGCTCTCGGAGAGCCGAAACGCGTAAAGCCCCGGCCCGGTCTCGAAAAGCGCCTCCGTCGCGAGCAGCAGCTTCCACAGACCCGTGGCGGACGCGGCGGTAAGCCCCGCCGTCGCGCTCACGTGGAAGAGCGTCATGAATCCGCGTGGATCGGCGCGGAAAAACTCGAGGCCGATGCGCGCGAGGCCGTAGAGCACCAGAAACGACGCAATCACCTGTCCGTGAAAGCGCTTGCGCGGACGCACCACGAAATACAGGAACAGGCAGATCGCGTAGGAGAGAATCGATTCGGCGAACTGCGTGGGATAGAGCGGCACGCCGGAGAGCCCGACGGACTGCGGCGGGAAGGTCACGCCGAACGGAAAATCGGCCGGGCAGGTCTTGCCGTGGCAGCAGCCCGCGAGAAAACACCCGATGCGCGCCGTGCCGAGGCCAAACGCGATGCCGGGAGCGACGAAGTCCGAATACATGGCGAGCGGGAGTTTCTGACGACGCAGGTACGCGAGGCCGGCGATCGCCCCGCCGATGAGCCCGCCGT
This sequence comes from Deltaproteobacteria bacterium, assembly GCA_020845895.1. NCBI lineage: Bacteria > Pseudomonadati > Myxococcota > Myxococcia > Deltaproteobacteria bacterium. The sequence goes on from JADLEX010000033.1 coordinate 14,471, forward strand.
AATACACGAGCCCGCCCTCGCGCACGTTCAGGATCTGCAGGGGGTTGTCCTTGTAGTGATCCCAAAATACGAAGCAGTGGAAAAGTCGCGCGCCGATCATCGACAGGATGACCACGTAGATGGCCATGTTGCTGATGTGCTCGGGGTCGCCGCCCGCTTCCTTGACCTGTCGGCTCGCGATCCAGATCGCGCCCAAAAACGCGCAGGCCAGCATGACGCCGTACGCATGCACGGGCACGCCGAAGATTGTGAACAGGACCGGATGCATCAGCGCGCCTCGGCCTTGCGCCCGGCGCGCAGGTTTTCGATGAGAAAGACGATGACGCCGACGACGATGGCGATGTCGGCGACGTTGAACGCCGGCCACGCGACCGACCGGTAGTGGAAGAGCAGAAAATCGACCACGCCGCCGACCGCGAGTCGGTCCCACAGATTGCCGAGCGCGCCGCCCATGACGGCGCCGAGCGCCCAGATTTGCACTCTGTCCTCGGGGCCGAGTTGCACCAGAAACGAGATCAGCGCGGCGATGGCGAGGCCCGAAACGCCGAGAAAAAACAGCACCGGGCTCGAATCGAAGAGGCTGAAAGCCGCACCGGTGTTGTACCGCAGCGTCAGGTCGAACAGGCCGGGAATCACCTCACGCAGCTCGCCCTCGGAAAACGCTCCGCGCGCGAGGACCTTCGTCCACCGGTCGAGCGCCATCACGGCGGCGCAGATCGACACGACCGGCAGCACCTTCACGCGCCAGACCGACGTCGCATTCCCACGCCGTTCCGCCGTCACGGAGTCTCCTCACGCAGGTCGGGCGGGGGAAGGATCGCGTCGTCGTTCGGCGGCTGGTCGTGACGTCGCGAATCCCACTGCATCTCATGGCGGCTCATGTCCCACAAAAAGAGCAGCACGCCCACGACGATCACGATGTCGGCCACGTTGAAGGTCGGCCAGATGCGACTACCGAACCGGAGATCGAGGAAATCGACGACCGCGCCGATGCGCAGCCGGTCACTGATGTTGCCGAGCGCGCCGCCGAGAATCATCGACAGGGCGACCGTGAGACGCAGCCGGTCGGGCGCGACCCGCGACACGAAATAGACAATGAAGCCGAGTGCGATGACCGACACGACGAGAAAAAACGGCAAGGGCTGGCCCCGGAAGAGCCCGAAGGCCGCGCCGGGGTTGAGCTTGTGCGTGATGTGGAACGTGCCCTCGACGACCGCGACGCTGCGCTCGAACGGGAAATGGCGCAGCACCCAGAACTTGGTGATCTGGTCCAGCGCGAGGCACGTGAGCGCGCCGTAGGCGACCACGAGAAACTTGTTGCGATAAACGGACAAATCGGCCTCCAGGCCGCCCGAAAAAGTCGCCCCTCACTAACGGAAAGGCCGCGCACGGTCAAGCCGCGGCGGCCTTTTCCATTCGTGTCGCGAGCGACCGTGTTCAGCCAAAAACCGGGCAGTCGCCCTCGTCGCCTTCCTCTTCGAGCGTCAGCGGATCGCCGGATTCGAAGCGGACTTCGATCCGGTAGTAGGTGCGTCCGAAGAGTTCGTCCCAGCACTCGATCCCGCCGATCTCGGTCACGTTCGAGCCGAACGTGTCGTCGCTGCCGATATCGCCGCCGCTCGCGGCGAACTCCGAGGTGCCCGCACCGGTCGGCTCCCACTGCGTGACAACGGACGCGCGTTCGGGGTCCGAAGAATTTCCGCCGTCGATTTCGACGTCGAAGATGTACGAGAACTCGCCCGAGTTGTCCGCGTGGTTGTGATAGTGGTAGGTGCCGGTGGACGGATACCCCGAGTCCTCGCCGACGAAATCGGTAAACTCGATGTCGATGCGCCGCCCGTCGGTGTAGGTGTCGTAGTCCACGTCGAAGCGGCCCGAGGCATCCCAAGTGGGATCGAGCCCCTGAAGCGCCGTGAAGTCCATGTAGAGGTTGCCCACCCCACGCCGCGCGGTATCGGTGGCGGGCGTGATCTCGCCGCCCCACACCGCCGTGAATTCGCCGTCGGTGTTCTTGGGCCGGTGCGACCACGTGTAGTCGAACTGCGTGTCGGAGACCTGCGTCATTTCGAACTGCGCCTCGACCGGCGACAGTCCGCTGGGGATGAAGGGACCCCACGTGCAGGTGTTGTCGTCACTTTGCGTCGGCGGATAGGTGAGGATCTCGTCGAGAAAACCGAGCTGGCCGAGAATCCAGTGGTTGAGACCGCGGCTGATATCGACCGTCAGATCGTAATAGACCGGCAGTTGACCCAGCGATTTGGGCCAACTCTTGCCGTCCGCCTCGGGAATCGTCACCTCGAGCGAGTCGGGGTCCGGCGCGGCCTTGAGGCAGGCGTCGCACAACTCGGTGTTCACGGCTTCGAGGCCGAACGACCCGCCCTCGGGCTCCTGAAAGCACGCCGAAAAATATGCCGCCGCCGCCGCCATCCCCAGGATGGCGAGCAATCTCAGGGTTCTCATGTCGTCTCTCCCGACCGGCTCATGGCCATCGCACGGGGATAGTGAATCGCTTTTGCCGCCGGACGTCAAGAAACATCCGTGTGACGCAATATGATGCAAACTGTGTTGCAGCGCGGATTGTGGAGAACTTCAGCGTGAGGACGTCAGCCCTGGCGGCCCGTCTCGTCAGCCCTTCCGCCCCGCGTAGTCGCGCAGGAAGATCGTCTCCAGGCGGTCCTTGTGCTTTTCTTCCTCGACCTTCATGTGGGCGAAGAACTCGAAGAGCGGCGTTTCGCGAAAGGTGTCCATGTAGCGCGAATAGTATTGGACCGCCCGCTCCTCGTGGTGGATCGCAAACGCGATGACCTCCTTGGCGGTCGTGTCCTCGGTGATCTCGTGCACGTCGGGGATGCGCAGCGGCGGGCCCTTGCGCGGCTGGTCGCGGCGGCCGAGCCGGTCGAAGTTCTTGTCGGCCAGCGTCATCTCCAGCAGCTTGATGTGGCCCTCTTCCTCGCGCATCAGCATGGCGAGGGCTTTGTTGCCGTTGTCGTCCTTGAGCCGTCCCTTCCACTGCTTGTACATCTCGTACGACAGCCGCTCGCGGTTGACGGACTTCTTGATCATCTCGTCGAGTTCGAAAATCTCGGACACGTCGTCCCTCCGAAGTCGGCTTCGCCCAGGCCCTAGACCAGTTCTTCCGGCAGGGTCTGAAGCCGCTCCATGTCCTTGATGTAAATCGTCTTGCCCTTGGTTTCGATGATGCCCTCTTTCGAGAGGCGCGAAATGATGCGGATGGTCGTCTCGACCGTGCTGCCGACCATGTCGGCGATGTCCTGACGCGTCAGGATCACGGGGATGCGCGTCTTCTTGCCCTCTTCGCGACCGATCCGGTCGGCGAGCTTGAGCAGCAGATTGACGATACGCCGTTCGACGCGCTCGACCGCGAGACCCTGAATCACCTCCTGCGACTCGCGTAGGCGGCGCGAGAGCTCCAGGATAATCTCGTAGCTCACGTTGGGATGCCGCCGGACCATGGCGAGGAACTCGAGCCGCGGGATCTTGAGGATGACCGCCGCTTCCATCGTTTTGGCCGAGAGGGGGTATGCCCGACCGTCGAACAGGGCGATTTCGCCGAAGGTTTCGCCCGCGTCGACAATCCGCAGGATCGTCTCCTTGCCCGACGGGCTCTGCTTGAACAGCTTCACCTTGCCGCGCTTGAGGATGAGCAGCCAGTGAGGCGGATCACCTTCCCAGAAGACGCTCTCGCCCTTTTTCAGCGACTCCTCCACGCAGAGGGCGTGGATCGACGAGAGCGCGTCCATGTCGAACGCGGAAAAGATGAAGATGTTTTTCAGAATCTCGAAGTTGTCCACCGCAGCCACCCCAAAGAATCGATCGACCGAGCACAGTCAAGTCCGAATGGCCCCAAATCTACGGGAATCGCGCGCTTTGCACAATCGGTTCAAGCGGCCGATTCCATCGGCCGACTTCAGCGGGCAAACACCGCGAGCAGGACCGGGACGTTGACGAACCCCCGGATGAGCCTGGCGTCGGTTTCGCCGCGCAGGGCGAGCTGCGTGCTCGTTCCGCCATCCAGATTGAGGGCCTGCGCCACGCCGAAACCGCCCTTGCCCTCGGGCAGGGCGAGCACTTCGGCGAAATGGGCCAGCGTGATGCCCGACATGACGGTGTCGGTGACGACGAAGATCACGCGGCCCTTTTTGTCGGTCGCGACGGCGGAGCGGCGCGTGACGCGGTCCTTGTTGTCGAAGTCCTTGAGAGCCGAACCGTCGCGCACGAGCCAAGGACCGGACTGAATCGCGTTCGTGACGCCCGAGCCCGTATATCGATCGCGTTCGACGAGATCCGCGCGACCGTCATACACGGCGAAGACACCCCGGTGATCGCCCGCCTTCACGAGCGGCGAAACCTCGTGCCCCTTCGACACGCACAGCCCGAGAATCCCGAGTTCCTCGTTGAAAAACGACCCGTTCATCATGGCGATCGCGCCCAGACTCTCGGAGAGCACGCCGATGGGCTTCGTGCCGATCTCCGCGGGTTTGATCGCGACGACCTCGATGCGAACGTGACCGGGATCCATGCGCAGGGCCACGAGATCGAGGGCGTGGTCGCCGCCTCGCCGGATCGTCAGGATGCGGCGTTCGACGCCCTTCGCGACGGGCATCCAGTACCCGGCCTCGGCGATGGAAAGCTCGCCGAAGACCTTTTCGCGATATGACGAGATTTGCCCCGCCGCAAAGCGGTAGACCAGGTCGGGATAGCGAGTGAAGGCGACGCCGCCGGTGATGGCGCCGATCACGATGAGTCCGGCCAGTATTCGCCCGATCCATCCCCACATGCGATGGACTCCCGGAATCCGGCCCCGGTCCCGCGCGGTGGGCGCGCGGCGACACGTCAGTCGTCGGCCAGATCCGTCTTCTTGGGTTTGGGCAACATCCGCACGTCGATGACCGTCGGCTGACGTCCGGCCACGACCTCTCGGGTCTCATTCTGAAAGTCGTCGTGCTCGAAACGCAGCACGTGACCGCCCGCCGTCACCGCCAGCCGGCCCGACTCGCCGTCGAAGCGGCGTGCGCGACCAATCAATCGACCGTCCAGATAAACCTTGGCGTCGTCCGGCGACACCTTGAGCACGTAATCGGTCGTCGGCCGATCACCGTTCAGTTGATCGAGCGGGACGGCGCAGGCCGCCAAGGCGACCAGTGAAACGACGACGGCAATGGTTTTCATCAGCGACACTTAGCGAACGACCTCGAAGACCTGCAAACCGGGACGACCCGGAACGGGGCGCAGTTTGACCGGAGCGCCCTCGATTTTCAAGACGGCATCGGCGAACGACTCGTCCTTGCCGGAAAATTCCACCACGAAGACGGCGACCGATCCGGAATGGAACGAATCGAAGGTCACGGAACGTACGCCCTCAACGGCTTTCCAGGCGTCCGTGAGCGCGCGCACCGCGCCCGGCTCGGCCATCCCGCGCACCTCCACGGTCAATTTGCGGACCGCGTGTGTCTCGAACAGCCCCGCGCCGACCATGGCGTCGCGAATGCGCGCCGCGATGTCCGAGGCGGCGCTGTCCGGAATGGCGTCGTCGGGCGTTGCGGACCAGCGATACGAGAAATCGGCGAGGGTCGTTTTGGCGACGAGGTCGTGAACACGCACGATCACCGTTCTCGCGTCGGGATCGCCTCGGCGTTTCGCGGCGTCCTCGCCCGGAATGGGTTTGGTCGGCCGGCGTATGCCGATGGCGACGACACGTACGCCGAAGGTCTCGTGGATCTTCGCGAGGGGACGCAGATCGCCGCGCACGGCCGCGCCGATCTCCCCGCCTTTCGCGACCGCATCGGCGGCATCGCGGCCCGCGACGCTCACGTCCGTTGCGGCGAGCGCATCCGCGACGCGACGGTCGAAATCGGCCAGACGCGTGAAGCCCTCGTCGGTCTCGTCGAACATCAGCGCCAGGATCGAGGAATCTCCGGTCGCGTACGGCGACGCGAGCGCGTCGAACGCCGCCGTCAGGCGATGCATATCGAAGGAGACCGAGAGACGCACGCGCCACTCGTTTTCCATGCGCGCGTCGAAGAGCGTCTGGGAGGTGAGGATAAAACGATCGGCGGCGGGAATCAGCTTCGACCGGATCGCGGAGCGCTTCGCCTCGAGCACGCTCGCGGGCCAGGTGGCGTCGAGCGCCGCTTGCAGCGCGGCTCGCTTGGCGAGCTTCACCGCTTCATTCCGCGCGTCGCGAACATGGTCGCCGCGAATGGGCACCGCGGCCTCGCCTTCGTAGCGCGAAACCGCCCAGGCCGTTGCGTCGATCAGCGCGACGCAGAGCATCGCCACGCCGATCGCGACACCGCGCGCGGTCATTGCAGGAATTCCGAGACAATGGCGAGCAGTTTCGGCGACACCCACGCGCGGACGCTCACGCACTCTCCGTCGAGGATTTCGGAGATCACGGTGCCGTCGCGATGCAACGCCGACAGCAGGTCCCCGCGCCCCGCGGGAATCAGCACGTCCACCCGGCTGCGTCCGCGATGAAGCCGGTCCGCGAGCATCGATCGCAGTTCGACGAGACCCTCGCCCGTTCGCGCGCTCACGGCCACCGCCGAGGGCAACTCGCGCAAAAGACGCGTCACAACGGCGGGATGTTCGCACCGGTCGATCTTGTTGAGCACGCTGATGACGTCGCCGGTGGGAATGCCGATTTCGCCCAGCACGGCGTGCACGGCCTCGATGTGATGATCGACCGCCTCGTGCGACACGTCGATGACGTGCAGCAGGTGCGCGGACGACGTGACCTCCTCGAAGGTCGCCTTGAAGCTCTCGACGAGCTGATGCGGCAGCTTGCGGATGAATCCGACGGTGTCGGAAACGAGCATGCGCTCGCCGCGCCCGAGGACGATCTCGCGCGTGGCGGGATCGAGCGTCGCGAAGAGGCGGTTCTCGGCCAGCGCGTCCGCGCCCGCCAGCGCGTTGAAGAGCGTGGACTTTCCCGCGTTGGTGTAACCGATCAGGCTCGCGGTTTCGTAGGGGACGCGTTCGCGCGCGGCGCGGTGAAGCGAGCGCGTGCGGCGGACATGGTCGAGCCGCTTCTTGATCCGCGTGATCTTTTCCTGAATTCGGCGGCGGTCGATTTCGAGATCGGTTTCGCCGGGGCCGCGCGTTCCGATGCCCGCGCCTTGGCGCGACAGGTGCGTCCACATGCCGCGCAGACGCGGGAGCAGGTATTCGAGCTGCGCGAGCTCGACCTGCAGCTTGCCCTCGGCGCTGCGCGCGCGCATGGCGAAGATGTCGAGGATGAGGCCCGTGCGATCGAGCACCATCTTGCCCGCCGACTCCTCGATGTTGCGCTGCTGCGACGGCGAGAGATCGTCGTCGAAGAGAACGAAGTCGACGTCGCCCTCGGCCGCGCGCGTCGAGACCTGCTCGAGCTTGCCCTGCCCGATGAACGTCCGCGCGTTGATGACCGGCACATCGCACAGGATGCGCCCGACATCCACGCCGCCGGCGGTGACGAGCAGCTCGGCGAGTTCGTCGAGGGATTCGAGGGCGTCGGACGTGGTGACGCCCCGCCGGCGCGTTCCCACCAGCAGGGCGTTTCTTTGCGTGGCCTGGGGCATTTACTCCCGGTCGCGATCCCGGTCGCGGTCGCCGCGGTGATATCCGCCGCTGCTGCCGCCGGGGTGATCGCGGTCGCGGTCGCGCGGCGGTTGCGACGCACCCTCTCCGAAGAGCTGGGCCATCTTGCTGCCCGCGGGCACGTTCACGTTGGTGATCGCGTGTTTGTACACGAGGTGAAAACGCTCGCCGTCGAGAACCACGCAGTAGTTGTCGAAGCTCTTGATGATGCCTTCGACCTTTTGCCCGTCGGACAATTCCATGGTGATCTTGATGCGCTCGCGTCGAGCCTGATTCAAAAACTGGTCCTGCACGTTGATGCGCGGTCTCATGGCCATACGCCTCCTTGAAGGGCAAATCCCAGATTACGAAAACATGACAACGTCGCGGCCGAGAAGTTGCTCGATGTCCGCGATCAGTTCATCACTCGGTTCCACTCCCAGATGCGGCGGCAACCGCAGCACAGCGTCTCCGACCCCCGGCAGCGCCACGCGCAAAACGGGTCGACATCGTCCGCGCTTCGCGTTCGTGACGATCCGTTTGAGCATGTCCACCGCCCCTTCCGACATCCGCTCCGACGCGAGTCGGATATGCAATTCGTCTCCCAGCGACCGCTGTGCCGACGCGAGCGGCGTGACCTCCTCGACGAAGATCTTCGGTCCGCGGTCTTCCGGCGCTTCCGCCCGCCCCTTCATCAGAAGCGGTTCGTCGGACTTGATCAGCGATTCGTATTTCGCGCACGGCTCGCTGTAAACGATCGCCTCGAAACTTCCCGTCAGGTCCTCGACTTCCAGGATCGCCATGCGTCCACGCGGCGTATCCCGGAATTTCCGTTCCGTCACGATCACCCCGACCGTCGCGGCGACACTCGCCGTGATCTCGCGGAGCGATTCGCACGTATGCGTCGTGTATTTGCGAATAATCTTCGCATACTGGCGCAAGGGATGTCCAGTGAGAAAAAATCCGAACGCGAGTTTCTCGTGGTCGAGCTTCTCCTGATCGCTCCACGGCGGCGCTTCCGGCAGCGTCGATTCGACCGGCGCGGCGCTCGCGGGAGTCGCCGATCCGAAGAGGCTCACCTGTCCGCTCGCGCGGTCGCGCGCTTCGCGGCTCGCGCGCTCCATCACCGTATCGAGTCCCATGAAAAGCCGCGCGCGGTTCGGCTCCAGTTCGTCGAACGCGCCCGCGCGCACGAGACTTTCCAGCACGCGCCGGTTCACGGTCTGCGTGTCGAGGTGCTCCATCAGGTGCGAGATCGAGCGGAAGGATCCGGCCTTTGCGCGCGCGCCGACGATGGCTTCGATCGCGCCCTCGCCGATGCCCTTGATTCCCGCAAGACCGTAACGGATGCGTCCGTCCTCGACCATGAAGTCGAGCACCGAATGGTTGATGTCGGGCGGCAGGATCTCGAGGCCCATCTCGCGCACCTCGTTGACCATCGTGTGCAGCTTGTCCGTGTCGCCCGCGTCGAGCGTCAGCAGCTCCGCCATGAACTCGATGGGATAGTTCGCCTTGAGCCACGCCGTCTGATACGCGACGACGCCGTACGCCGCGGAATGGCTCTTGTTGAAGCCGTACTCCGCGAATTTTTCCATCTGATCCCAGATCTTCTCGGCCTTGGCCGCGGGGACCTCGCGCTCGGCCGCGCCCTTCAGGAATTTCTCGCTGAATGTCACCATCTTGTTCTTGTCTTTTTTGCTCATGGCGCGGCGCATGAGGTCGGACTGGCCGAGCGAGAAGCCCGCCACCGCGTTCGCCACCTGCATGACCTGTTCCTGATAAACCATCATGCCGTAGGTCTCGCGCAGATACTCCTCGAGCATCGGCAGCTCGTACACCACCGCCTGTTCGCCTTTTTTCGATGCGATGAAGGTGTCGATCATGCCGGAGCCGATGGGGCCTGGACGGTAGAGCGCGACGAGCGCGACGATCTCGTCGATCGTGCGCGGCGCGATGCGCAGCAGTAGTTCCTTCATGCCGCGCGATTCGAGCTGGAAGACGCCGGTCGTCAGGCCCTGGCTGAGCAGATCGAACGTCTTCGCGTCGTCCATCGCGATCTCGTCGATGTCGATCTCGACGCCGCGCGTCGATTTGATCAGCGCGAGCGCCTTGTCGATGATCGTGAGCGTCTTGAGGCCGAGGAAATCGAACTTGATGAGGCCGCTCTTTTCGACGTCGTTCTTGTCCCACTGCGTCATGACGTAGCCGTCTTTGTCGCGCATGAGGGGAACGAGTTCGGTGAGCGGCTGCGGGGCGATGACAAGCCCCGCCGCGTGTTTGCCGGGATTGCGTACGGAGCCTTCGAGCGCCCGCGCGCCTTCCATGATTTCCCGCGCCCACGCGTTGGCGTCGAGGAACGAGCGCAGTTCGGAGTCCTTTTTCACGGCGTCGTCGAGCGTGATGTTCAGGTCGCCCGGGATGAGCTTGGCGAGCTTGTCGACCTCGCCGTAGGGATAGCCCAGCGCGCGGCCCACATCGCGCACGGCCGCCTTCGCTTTGAGAGTGCCGAAGGTCGCGATCTGGCAGACGTTGTCCTCGCCGTACTTCTTCGTGACGTACTCGATGACGCGGTCGCGCCCGTGGGCGCAGAAGTCACAGTCGATGTCGGGATTGTCGGCGCGCTCGGGATTCAGAAAACGCTCGAACAGCAGGCTGTAACGCACGGGGTCGATGTCGGTAATGCCGAGCGCCCAGCACGCCACGCTGCCCGCGGCGCTGCCGCGTCCCGGGCCCACGCGCACGTCGTTGCGCCGCGCCCAGTTCATGAAATCCTGCACGATGAGCAGATAACCGGCGAAGCCCTTTTCCTCGATCAGCGCGAGCTCACCCGCGAGCCGGTCATCGTACTCCCTGCGCGCGTTCGTCCACTCGACCGGATCGGAGAACTTTCGCGCGAGCTTCTCGAACCTGCGGTCGAGCCCCTCGCGGGTCATCTCCTCAAAGACCTCGTTGATCGCGCGTCCGCCCGTGTCGAACTGCGGATAGATGAACCCGCCCATCGAGATATCGAGGTTGCAGCGCTCGGCGATCTCGGCGGTGTTCGCCGCGGCTTCGGGATGGTCCGAGAAAAGGTCGTACATCTCCTCGGTGGAACGCAGGTAGAACGCCTCGGACTGATACTTCTTGCGCTTCGTCTCGTGGATCGTCTTGTTGGTGCCCACGCACAGCAGGATGTCGTGGGGCTTGGCGTCCTCGGGGCGCAGGTAGTGGCAGTCGTTCGTGGCGACGAGGGGCAGGTTCATCCGCGCGGAAAAATCGAAGAGCGCCCGGTTGATCGTCTCCTGCTCCGCGATCGAGTTGCGTTGCACTTCGAGATAGAAGCGCCCGTCGAAGGTCGCCGCGTGCCATTCGATGAGCGCCTCGGCCTTTTTCAAATCGCCGGCCAGAATCGCCGTCGAGACTTCGCTCGACATGCAGCCCGATGTGGCGATGAGCCCCGCGTTGTACTTCGCCAGCAGTTCGTGATCGACGCGCGGGCGGTAATACATGCCGTCCAGGTGCGCGGCGGAAACGAGCTTGATGAGGTTGTGATAGCCGGTCAGATCCGACGCCAGCACCAGCAGGTGGTGGGCTCGTTTGCCCTCGGTCGGCTTGCGTTCGCGGTGCGATCCCGGCGTGACGTACACCTCGCAGCCGATGATCGGTTTGAGGTCCTTGTCGCGGGCCGCGTTGTAAAACTGGATCGCGCTGCACAGGTTGCCGTGCTCGGTCACCGCGACGGCGCGCTGCCCGTGGGCACGTACCGCGTCCATGAGCGGCGATTCCTTCGATTTCGGATCAGTGGGGTGAAGGATCTTGTTCGTCGCGTCGAGGAACGAAAAGTGCGTGTGCAGGTGCAGATGAACGAAGTCTTTCATGGCTCCCCGATTTCACGGCCGCGCGGGCCGGTTCACTCCCACTCGATCGTCGCGGGCGGCTTGCTGGAGATGTCGTACACCACGCGGTTGACGCCCTCGACCTCGTTGATAATGCGGTTGCTGATGCGAGCCAGCAGGTCGTACGGGATGTGCACCCAGTCGGCCGTCATGCCGTCGAGTGAGTGCACCGCGCGTAGCGCAATCGTATGCGCGTAGGTACGTTCGTCGCCCATCACCCCGACGCTGCGCACGGGCAGCAGCACGGCGAATGCCTGCCAGATGCGATCATACCAGCCGGACGTGCGCAGTTCCTCGATGAACACCGCGTCGGCGTTCTGCAAAATCTCGATACGCTCGCGCGTCACGACGCCGGGAATCCGAACGGCGAGTCCCGGCCCCGGGAAGGGATGGCGGCCGAGGACGTCGGCCGGAATGTCCAGCTCACGGCCGACCGCGCGGACCTCGTCCTTGAACAGCTCGCGCAGCGGTTCGACGAGCTTGAGGCGCAGCGTGTCGGGCAGCCCGCCGACGTTGTGGTGGCTCTTGATGGTCGCCGACGGGCCGCCCTTGGCGCTGATCGACTCGATCACATCGGGGTAGAGCGTGCCCTGCGCGAGAAACGTCGCGTCGCGGTGGCGTTTCGCTTCGTCGGAGAACACGTCGATGAAGACCTTGCCGATGATCTTGCGCTTGCGCTCCGGGTCTTCGACGCCCGCGAGCTCGTCGAGAAAGCGGTCGGTCGCGTCCACGTAAACCACCTGCAGCCCGAGGCGCTCGCGGTAATCGCGCAGCACCTGCTCGGCCTCGCCTTTTCGCAGCACGCCCGTGTTCACAAAAATCGACGTGAGCTGATCGCCGATGGCGCGACGCAGCAGCACGGCGGTTACGGTGGAATCGACGCCGCCCGACAGGCCGAGAATCACGCCCTCGGCGCCGATGCGCTCGCGCAGGTCGCGGATCGTGATGTCGATGAAGTTGTGCGCGGTCCAGTTGTCGCCGCAACCGCAGATGCGGTGGACGAAGTTGGCGAGGATGTCCAGGCCGCGCGTTGTGTGGACGACCTCGGGGTGGAACTGGAGCGCGTAGAACCGCCGCGTCTCGTCGGCCATGGCGGCGATCGGCGAATTGCCGGATCGTCCCACCGCGCGAAAGCCTTCGGGCATGCGCTCGACGCGGTCACCGTGGCTCATCCAGACGGGCAGCGCGCACCCCGGCTCGAAGCCCGTGAAGAGGCCGCCGTCCTCGAGGATCTCGGTGACCGCCGGGCCGTACTCTCGCCGGTCCGATCGCGCGACCTCGCCGCCGAAAAGCTGCGCCATGAGCTGCATGCCGTAGCAGATGCCGAGCACCGGCACGCCCGTCTCGAGCAGGTCGCGGCCGATTTTCGGCGCGCCGGGATCGTAGATGCTCGACGGCCCGCCAGAGAGAATCACGCCTCGCGGTGCAAACTCGCGCACGCGCTCGACCGTCGCGTCATAGGGCCAGATCTCGCAGTAAACGCGCAGCTCGCGAACCCGCCGGGCGATGAGCTGCGTGTATTGCGATCCGAAATCGAGAATAAGGATCTTTTCGTCAGGAACGGCGTTCATGGCGCTGGGGACTCCGCGAAATTCGGGTTATTTCAATTGATAGTTCGGCGCTTCTTTCGTGACGGTCACGTCGTGGGCGTGGCTTTCCTGAAGCCCCGCGGACGAGATCTCACAAAAACGTGCGCGCGTGCGCAAGTGCTCGATCGTGGGACTGCCCGTGTAACCCATTCCCGCGCGCAGGCCGCCGATCAACTGTTCCACCACGGACCGGATCGAGCCCTTGTACGGGACTCGGCCCTCGATGCCCTCGGGCACGAATTTCGCCGGCGACTCGATGTGATCCTGGGCGTAGCGGTCGGCGCTGCCCTGCGACATCGCGCCGATCGAACCCATGCCGCGATACACCTTGTAGCTTCGACCCTGAAAAAGAATCGCCTCGCCCGGGCTCTCCTCGGTGCCCGCGAACAGGCTGCCGATCATGATCGAATCCGCCCCGGCGGCAAGCGCCTTGACGATGTCGCCGGAGTAGCGGATGCCGCCGTCAGCGATGATCGGCACGCCGAAATTCGCCGCCTCGCGCGCGCACTCGTTGACCGCGGTGATCTGCGGTACGCCGACCCCCGAGACGATGCGCGTGGTGCAGATCGAGCCCGGGCCGATGCCGACCTTCACGCCGTGCGCGCCGGCTTCGCACAGGGCGCGGGTGCCCTCCACGGTCGCTACGTTGCCCGCGACCACCTGGGTGCCCGGGAATCGGTTGCGGATCCAGCGGACAATCTCGATCACGCGTTTCGAGTGACCGTGCGCGGTGTCGACGCACACCACATCGACGTCTTTCTCGACCAGCGCCTCGACCCGGTGACGCGATTCATCGGCCACGCCCACCGCGGCGCCGACCCGATAACGACCGTGGTCGTCTTTGCACGCATTGGGGAAACGCTCGGTCTTTTCGATGTCCTTGATCGTGATGAGCCCGACCAGGTAGCCCGCATCATCCACCACGAGCAGCTTCTCGATTCGGTTCTCGTGCAGGATTCGCTTGGCCTCCACCATCGTCGTGCCGGGTTTCACGGCGATCAGGTGGTCCTTGGTCATCAGCTCGTCGATGCGCTTGTTGAGATCGGTGAGGAATCGCAGGTCGCGGTTGGTCAGGATTCCGACCGGCTTGCCCTCGGCGTTGACCACGGGCAGACCCGAGATCTTGTAGCGCTTCATGATCTCGAGCGCCTCGAAGATGCGCTGCTCGGGCCGCATGGTGATCGGGCGCAGGATCATGCCCGACACGGCCTTCTTGCAGCGGTCCACTTCGAGGGCCTGCTGCTCGGCGCTCATGTTCTTGTGGATGATGCCGATGCCGCCCTGCTGCGCCATGGCGATCGCGGTGGCGCTTTCGGTCACCGTGTCCATGGCGGCGGACAGCAGCGGGATGCTCAGCCGGATGTCGCGCGTCAGCCGTGTCCCGAGGTCGGCCTCCGACGGCAGGAAATCGGCGTAGTCGGGCAGGAGCAGGACATCGTCAAACGTCAGTGCGTGAACGCGATCATCATTGAGCATCGGAAACGGCCCCTCGCCCCCCTCACGGTTTGGGCGGAGTTTTGTGGAACAGCGTCTGGACCTGCGTGATCTCGCGGGTCATCGTGTTTTCGACCTTGTACGGAGGCAAAAACGAAACCGGCACCGCGCGGGTGTAGCTGTAGACGACCTTGATCTCGTTGTTGAAGCGGTTGATGTTGATGCTTCCATCGGCCGACAGGGGAACCTTCGCGCGTTCGGCCACCTTGTTGATCTCGGCCAGCATCTCCTGATCACTCACCTGCGACGCCTTGATCATCTGGGCTTCGATGGCGCGCTTGAGCGACATCTCGCCGTAGATCGGCGGCACGTAGCACCAGCAGCCGACGACGATGGCCGCCAGAAAGAGGAGCAGCAGCGCCGAGACGTAGTTGAATCCGCCCCTCACGTGTTCGCGTCCGATGTTCCGTACGGTCTTCATGGTCCCACCCCTTCGTGTTTCGGTCGTTCCGGCGATCGAGCACGCAACGCGCGCATTCGCGGCGCGCGGACCTACGCGTCCAGCGTCCCTTCCGGCGGCCAGTCGTCCGCCATGAGGATTCCGTCGAGCAACCCGCCTTCCGACACCATCAGCGCGTCGAATCCCCCGAGGCGCATGACGGTTCGCACGATCCGAAAACCCGCCACGATCAAATCCTCGCGTCCCTTCTCCAGCCCCGGCAATGCGCCGACGCGTTCGGACGCGGGCAAACCGATCAACTGTCCGTAGAGCGCGTCGAGCGCCGTCGCCGACACGCGATGCCGATGCACCTTCGACCCTTCGTAGGGCACGAGACGCAGATCCATCGCCGCGAGCGTTGTCGCCGTCCCCGCGATGCCCACCAAGGTGTCCGGCACCGGCTCGTCGAAGAACTCGCGGATGCCGTTTTCGATCACGCCATCCACGGCGGCGATCTGATCCGGCGTCGGGGGATCGTTTTTCAAAAATCCCTCGGTCACCGTCACGACACCCAGGTCGAAACTCCGTCGGCGTCGAACCTCGCCGCCCGTCACGACCACGAGTTCGGTCGAAAAGCCGCCGATGTCGATGAGCAGGAGTTCGGGGACCTCGTCACCCAGGTGATGCGCCGCCCCCATCGCCGAAAGCCGCGCCTCGGTGTTGCCGCTGATGACGCACGGCGCGAGTCCCGGCAGTTCGTGCAGCGCCGCGAGAAACGCGCTCCGATCGTCGGCGCGGCGCACGACGCCGGTGCAGGCCGCGCGGACCGTGGACGCTCCCCCATCGATGGCGAACCTTGAAAACTCGCGGGCGGCGTCGACCGTGCGACGCACCGACGCGGGATCGAGCCGGCCGGAAAAACCGCCGGCGAGCCGCGTGATTCGGCGCCGGACCTCGACGCGGCGAAGCGCCCCGCCCTCGCCGTCGGCGAGGAGAACGCGGACCGTGTTCGATCCGATGTCCATCGAGGCGCGTAACATTTCGGGTGTATAGCACACCCCCCATTTGGGCGGCAAGCGCCCTCGCGTTGACAGGCCGGGCGGGGATGCTATATCTAGTCGTTATTCCGCAGCGGGATACTACATCCTGTTTGTTTCACCCTCGCAGACGGGGTTTGCGCATGCGTCATCAGCGATCGGTTTCCCGGGCGTCCGTGCTCGTTTTCGCTCTGGTTTTCTTCGCGTTCGCGGGCACGGCGGGCGCGAAAGACCTGTCCCAGCGCATCAGCCTGGGCTACAACAATCAGGCGAGCGTCGGCTGGATCGGCGGCGCGGATGCGGGCCTGACACAGCAGTTTCTCTACAGCAACGGCATTTCGACCAAGTACTGGCTGAACCGCGACCTCGGGTTCGAGGGCGTGCTCGGCTACTACACGGCGAAGAACGAGGACGTCGGCGGCTGGGCCGCCCAGATCATGGGCAAGGTCCACTACGTGCTCAATCACGAAGACAACATGATGTTCTACACCGGCGCCGGGCTCGGCCTGATGCCGATGAAGGTCGATTACGGCCGCGAAGAAGAAAACGAGACGGGGTTCCTGTTCAATGCGTTCCTCGGCTGGGAGTTCTTCCTGCAGGGCTTGCCGAATCTGGGCTTCGACGTCGAGGTCGGCCTGCAATACGTCGATGTCGACACCTTCGCGAGCTTCGGCACCTACGGCGGCGGATTCGGCATGCTGGGAATCCGCTACTACTTCTGACGCCGCGCCTCACCGAAAATCGAAACGCGCCGGGGATTGCCTCGGCGCGTTTTTCTTCGATCCGATCGGTGAGAAGCGCTCGGCGAGCGCCTCACCCCAGGCTCAAATCACTGCTTCGTGAATGTGACCGCACTCTTCGTGAACCACGTCCTTGTCGTCGGGCCATCGGAGCCGCCCGTGATGAGACCAAAATATTTCTGCTCACCGGTTGGAGCGTCATCACAAGCTGCTTCGTCCGGCCAAACGTTCACGGTCACAATCAACGTGTCATCGGCGGCATCCCATGTTCCGGTTTCGCGTTCGACGTACACGGGAACGTCCAGACAACTCAGCTCTCCGGTCATCGGGTCGGCTCCAACGGTCACCCAATAAGTCACGTCGATTTCCGGCGAACCGTTTGGAGTTTTCTTGAACTCAATTGTAGCCTCGTTTCCGTTGATTTCCGTAACCCGTGCCACGTAGATCGCATGGCAATCCGTGTTGCCGGCTTCGCAGGTACAAGCTGTGTCAGGGGTATAGTCCGACTGCCATGCATTCAGCGACGGATCTATCGTGAAATCACAATCCGCGACAGAGTCGTCGTCTGCGTCATCGTCGGCATCATCATCCGCATCGTCGTCTGAGTCGTCATCGGCGTCGTCATCTGTGTCGTCGTCAGAATCATCGTCGACAGTATCGTCATCAACGGAATCGCCATCGGCGACATCATCATCCGAATCATCATCATCATCATCATCACCGCACGCTTGTACGAGAAGCCCAATGGTGGCCGCAAAAATGAATACCGAAAGGTACAGCGAAGCGTTTCTCATGCTCATCTCGACTCCTCCTTATTGGGTTGATTCGTGACAGGAAATATCAAGACGCCGTTTTTCATGGCGAATAAACGGCATCAATTGCAAGTGTCCTTCGTCAATTCCAAGGTAACCGGCGTAAAGTAGGTTTTGGTCCCTGGAGCAGTCCC
>JADLEX010000034.1 GCA_020845895.1 Deltaproteobacteria bacterium
CCTTCCGAAGCGGTAAATCCGATGCCCCGCGGCCCCGCGCCCGCCGACTGCCGGCGGGAATCATCTCCACACCCAGCGGATTCATCGCCCGGCCGAACCGCGTGTGCCGTTCGCGATCCACGCCTCCCCCGCGTTGGGAAACCCGGCAAACACTGTGCCGATCGGTGTAGCAGGCCGTTGAAAAACTCGCGCCTCGACCTGGACCTTGCTTGAATCGTGGTTAGAATTTGGCATCACCCGTTTGACGGAGCCACGATGCGCGGCGAGACCCCGACCCAGACGACGATCCTCTTCCCCCTGAACATCGAAGCCCGCATCCCGGCGACGCACCCGCTGCGTCGGATCAAGCAGCACGCGGATGCGATGCTCGCGGCGATGTCGCCCCGATTCGACGCCATGTATTCGCGCACGGGCCGGCCGTCGATTCCGCCGGAACGGCTCCTCAAAGCCCACGTACTCATGGCGCTGTTCACGATCCGCAGCGAGCGGCGCCTGTGCGAAGAACTGGAATTCAACTTCCTCTATCGCTGGTTCCTCGACCTGCACGCCGACGAACCCGTGTGGGACCCCTCGACGTTCACCTACGCGCGCGAGCGCCTCTTCGCGCACGAGATCGCGCGAGAGTTTTTGAGCACGAGCGCGAATTACGCAAAAGACAACGACCTGGCGTCCGACGAGCATTTCAGCGTGGACGGCACCCTGATCGAGGCGTGGGCGTCGATGAAGAGCTTCCGGAAAAAGGACGACGCCAACACCGATCCGCCGAGCGGCGGACGCAACGAGTGGGTCGATTTCTCCGGCGAGACGCGCACCAACGACACGCACGAGTCGACCACCGACCCCGACGCCAAACTCGTGCGTAAGGGCGATGGCCGCGAGGCGCGCCTGTCCTTCGCCGCGCACGCGCTGATGGACAACCGCCACGGACTCGTGCGCGATTTCTGGGTCACATCCGCCGTGGGTATCAGCGAGAGCGAGGCCGCGCTCGCCATGCTCGACGGCGCCCGGATTCGCGGCAAGATCGGTCAGCAAATCACCGTCGGCGCCGACAAAGGCTACGACACGCACGCCTTCGTGAACGGCTGCCGCGAGCGCGGCATCACGCCGCACGTCGCGAGAAGGAAAAAAGGAACGTCGCTCGACGATGCGACCGCCGCAACCACGGGCTACGCGATGAGCCAGCGAATCCGAAAAACGATCGAGGAGATTTTCGGCTGGGTGAAGACCACGGGAAATTTCCGGAAGACAAGGCTGCGCGGAATCGACAAGGTGCAGATGGCCGGATACCTCGTCGCCACCGCGTACAACATCCTGCGCACCGCGCGGCTGCTCGCCGCGAGGGAACTCGACACGGGGCCACCCGGCCTCCCCGCCGCCGAGCAAATTCCCGTCGCCGCCTGATCCGCAAGGCGAAGTTCCGCCCGGAACGTAAAAACGGCCTGAAATCCGGGCCGCGAGAAGCCCGTGAGCCTCCTCGTTCTCCGCAATTCTATCCGCCGACACCGTCAATCGCGCTCCCCGGCGAGTCTCGTCACGCGCCCATCGGCGCGAAAACAGGGTTTTTCAACGGCCTGATAATTGGGCAGAAAAACTTCGTACTATCGGTTACATAAATTCGACTTCGCACGTCGCCTTTGACCTGCGTCAATTCGCACAGACCGTCTCCTCAGTAGAGTCCAAACTCTATTGAGCGTCAACCGCGTGAAGCCGCGCCACGGGCGACGATGGACAACCCGACTCGCACAACAACTCCGGAAACGGCTCGCCGATGGCTGAAACTCTCCGTTTTCAGCCTCATTCTCGCGGGTTTGTTCTCGATCGTCCTCGTCGCGGGACGCACCCCGCCCCTCGATCAGCGTCTGCCGGACGCGGACCTATTCAAGCGGTCGCTGGTCGTCCATGTCAACCTCGCGTTCATGGTGTGGTTTTACGCGTTTCTCGGCGTGCTGGTTCATGTCGTTCGTGCCGATCGGCAATCGCGGAAATGCGATGCCTTGGGGCTCGGGTCGGCGGTCCTCGGAATCTCCCTGATCATTGCCGTTCCGTTCGTCACTTGGGCGCCCACGGTCCTGTCCAACTACATCCCGGTTGTCGATCACAGCCTGTTTCTCGTCGGGCTCGCGGCTTTTTTTGCCTCTCTGATTCCCGGACTCTGGACGTTATTTCGATCCGGTATCGCGGCGGGAACTCCGGATTGGATACCGACCGCAACGCGCCACGGAGTTCGTGCGGCGGCGATTGCCTATCTGCTCGCCATGCTGACATTCGCCGTCGCCGCCCGCGTGACGCCTGCCGGCCTGCCCGCTGATGCGCGGTACGAGTTCCTCTTCTGGGGCGGCGGTCACGTTCTGCAATTCGCCAACGTCGCGGCGATGACCGCGTGTTGGTTCCTGCTGCTGGGCCGAGCGCTGGGGCGCGAGCCGATCCCGCCGCGCGTCGCAGCCGTTCTCTACGCCATTTTTCTCTTACCCCTTTCCCTCGCACCGATCTGGACCGCGCAGGGAACCGACACGGGCCTGCACCGCGTGTTGTTCACGCGACTGATGCAGTTCGGGATCTTTCCCTTCGTCCTCGTGCTTCTCGGTCTGTGCATTCACGCGATACACCGTGAGCGGAAGAACGGTTTCGATCTCGCGGCGGCGTGGCGCGAACCGTGGCTGCGCGGTTTCGCCGCCAGCGCCGGTCTGTCCGTGGCGGGCTTCGTGTTCGGCGCGGCGATTCGCGGATCGACGACGGTCATTCCCGCGCATTACCACGCGTCGATCGGCGCGGTGACGGTGGCCTACATGGCCACGTCTTACCTGCTTCTCACGAATTGGGGACGCTTGCCGATGACCGGCACGATTCGCCGAGTTGCCGCCTGGCAACCGTCCATCTACGGATTCGGGCAGGTTGTCTTCGCGCTGGGATTCGGCCTCGCGGGCATGCAGGGACTCGCGCGCAAGACCTACGGCGTCGAGCAGCACGTTCGCACCCTGACGGAAAAAGTGGGGCTCGGAATCATGGCGACGGGCGGCATGTTCGCCGTCGCCGGGGGCGTTTTGTTTTTGTGGATCATGGCCCGGGCGCATGGGACGTCGCGCGCGCGCCGGGGCGTTCAACCCATCGGGAGGGCGAAATGGCGACTGAAAGCGCTGACCGGCATCCTCTTCAAAGGTTGATGGACAATCCGTGGCTCCTTCTGGCGCTCGGGCTGCTCATCCCGTTTTTGTCTTACACCGCTTGGGGCTGGATCGAACTGGCCCTGATGGCCCCGGCCAAGCTGCCGTGAGGGGAGGAGAACGGACATGAGCATTCAGAGTCCCGCCGCGGGATGGTTCAAGGCGCCCACGGGCGCCGAACGGCTCTGGGTCGGCCTCGCGCTGGCCTGGTGCCTCGTGATGTTCCTGATGATGCCGTACTGGCATTTCAAGGGAAAACAGAACAGTACCGGCGAGTCGTATCGGGTGACCCCGATGGCGTTCTACGAACGCGTCAATCGTTTCATCGAAACGAACAAGGTCGGCGAAGAGAACGGCGTGGCGATCGTCGAACCCGCGCCGGGTCAGGACGCCTACCTGATGGCGCAGATGTGGCGCTTCTGGCCGATCCTGAAACTGCGCAAGGGCCAGACCTACCGCCTGCACGTTTCGTCGATGGACATCCAGCACGGCTTCTCTCTTCAGCCGGTCAACATGAATTTCCAGATCCTCCCGGGCTATGACCACGTCCTGACGATCACGCCGACCGCGACGGGTCTCTATTCGATCATCTGCAACGAGTTCTGCGGCATCGGTCACCACACGATGACCGGCCGCATCATCGTGGAATAAGGGGAATCACCATGGCCAATGTGGACATCAGCATCGACGCGGCGATTCCCGGTCGTCGCGCGGCCGCCGCGCCCGCGAAAGGCAATCACGCCTTCGGCATGGTCCGTTCGTGCGACACAACGGGCCTGCCGGTCTGCCTCGTCGCCGAAAAATTCATCAAGCTCCAAGCGGTTTTCGCGGTCGTCTTCCTGCTCGTGGGCGGAATTGCGGCGCTCCTGCTCGGCCTCACGCGCTGGCCGAGCGTTCATCTGCTGCCCGCGGACTGGTACTACCGCATCCTGACCCTGCACGGCCTGAACATGCTGATCTTCTGGATCCTGTTCTTCGAGGTCGCGATTCTGTACTTCGCGTCCACCGTGCTGCTCAATAGTCGTCTCTTCTCCGCGAAAATCGCCTGGGTGACCTTCGGGATGATGCTGTCGGGCGCACTGATGGTCGACGCGGTCATCCTGCTCGGCAAGGCCGACGTGCTCATGACGTCGTACGTACCGCTCATGGCGCACCCGGTGTTCTACCTCGGCATCATCCTCGTCGCGGTCGGCACGCTGATCGGCGTGTTCAACTTCTTCGCCACAATCTACATCGCCAAGCGCGATCACACGTACGAAGGCTCCGTCCCGCTCGTCGTCTTCGGCGCCATCGCCGCGGCCGTCATCGCCGTCGTCACGCTCCTGCACGGCGCGATCGTCATGATCCCGACATTCCTGTGGTCGATCGGCCTCGTGGGCGCGCCGGACCCCGGCTGGTACCGGCTCGTCTGGTGGGGCCTCGGCCATCAGTCTCAGCAGGTCAACGTCTGCGCGATGGTCGCGTGCTGGTATTTCCTCGCCACGGTCACGACCGGCGCGAAGCCGCTCAACCAGGCGGTCTGCCGCGGCGCGTTCGTGCTCTATATCCTATTCATCAATCTGGCGTCGGCGCATCACCTGCTCGTCGATCCGGGCGTCAGCGCCGGCTGGAAGATCTGGAACACCTCCTACGCGATGTACCTTGCGGTGCTCGCGTCCATGATCCACGGCTTCACCGTCCCGGCCTCGGTGGAATCCTCGATGCGTTCGAAGGGCTACAACCGCGGACTCTTCGGCTGGATCGCCTCCGCGCCCTGGGGAAATCCCGGCTTCTCGGCGTTCTTCCTGTCGCTCGTGATCTTCGGATTCCTCGGCGGCATCACCGGCGTCACCCTTGGCACGCAGCAGATCAACATCCTCGCGCACAACACGCTGCGCATCCCCGGCCACTTCCACGCCACGGTCGTCGGCGGCACATCGCTCGCCTTCATGGGACTCGCCTACTACGTGGTGCCGCTGATTTTCCGGCGCGAGTATTCGTTCCGAGGTCTCGCGCGCATTCAACCGTATCTGTTCGCCGGCGGCATCACGACGATGGCGCTCGGAATGTCCTTCGCCGGATCGTACGGCGTTCCGCGGCGGCACTGGGATGTGGAGTTCACCGGCGCGCAGTTTGCGGCGGGTTTCGATCCCGGCGCCCACGTCATGCTGGGCATCATGGGCATCGGATCGGTCCTTGCGTTCCTCGGATTGCTGACCTTCATCCTGCTCACGGTGCACGCGGTGTTTCTGGGCGAGTCGAACGCCGGTCGCGCCATGACGCCCTGGTCGAAGTCGACCGTGGAGATCGCGTCCGCGTCGGCGACAGCGGTCAACATCCGTCACGAGCACGATGCCGAGGAACACAAGACGCCCGGCACGCTCGTCTTCGTGCTCGTGTTCCTTGCCTCCTTCGCCATCTACTACTTCGCGAACTGGAAGGCGCTCGCCGACGTCTGGCACGTGCGCTGATCCGATCCATCCGTCGGCCGCGGGAGACCCCGGCCGACTTTCTCACGGCAACTTCCTCCATAAGGCTGAACTCATCATGGCGGCAGGAATTTTTCGACGGATGTTCGATGCGATTCGCGTATTCTTCGACAGTTGGCGCTTTCCGTCGTTCATGTTGTGCGTCGTCGGGATGTACCTCGTGTTCGAGGTCGCGCTGATCTTCATCCCGCCGTCCGATGGCGCGCTGGGTGCATTCGCCGAAGACTTCCGCATCTGGTGCTTCGGGTACGATCCGGCGACCGGAAGGATGGAAGCCGGTTACCTCGTCATGTTTCTCACGCAGCCCCTGATCCTTGGCGCGGTGATCTACGCGTTCTGGCGACAGCCGCTGCGCGAGGTGCTTCGCCGTCCGCTGGCGCTCGCGCCATACGCCTCGGCCGCATTTGTGCTCGTCTTGGCCTGCGGCGCGGGATTCGCCGCGTTCAAGTCCGCGCCGGCCGACACGGAATTGCCTTTTCCGGCGGAAGAACTACGGACGGCCTTCGCCGCGCCGGGTTTTTCGCTCACCGATCAGAATGGCAAGGGCGTGGATCTCGCTTCGCTGCGAGGCCGGGTGGTTCTTGTCACCGCCGTCTATGCCACCTGCGGCTACACATGCCCGATGATAATGGGCCAAACGAAAAAGTCGGTCGCCGAACTGACCGACGCCCAAAGAAGCGATCTTTCCGTCCTGGCAATCACTCTCGACCCCGAAAACGACACGCCCGGGGTTCTCGCGGAAATGGCGAAGGGCCAGGAGATCGCCGCGCCGCTTTACCGCCTCGTGACGGGCGAGCCGAATACCGTCAACGAGCTCCTGGATCGGTTCTCCATCGCGCGCACGCGCAACCCGGAGACCGGAGCGATCGACCACGCCAACCTCTTCATCCTGATCGACCGCTCCGGATACATCGCCTACCGATTGTCGCTGGGCGAGCGACAGCAAAGGTGGCTCGTCTCCGCCCTGAAGGTTTTGCTCGCCGAACCCGTGGCCCCGATGGGGTGATGCCTTGATCGAGAACATCGAAACGGGGGCGATGCGACGGAACCGACTCCCCCATCCAGGGGCGATCCCGCAATTCGAGCCCATCCGTGTCGATCCCCCGGTGCTCGGTGAGCGCATTCTGCGCGTTGTCGATTTCGCGATCACGCGCGCCGAGTCCGCACTCGGCGTCGTGTTTCCCCATTCCTTAAACCCGATCACGCAAAGCGGCGCCATCGCGAGCGTCTCGTTTCTCGCGGCGACGGCGACGGGTATCGTGCTGCTCATCTGGTATTCGTCCAGCGTGCATCAGGCGTGGTCTTCGGTCGAGGCGATGGCCGGCTCGCCTTGGACCGCCGGGCTCGTGCGTTCGCTGCACCGCTATACGTCCGACGCATGCATGGCTTTCGCGCTGCTGCACGCCCTCAGGCTCTTCGCGGCCCGCCGATTCACGGGCGCGCGGTGGCTGGCGTGGATCACGGGCATCGCGTCCGTCGGCATCCTGTGGTTCGTCGGCTGGCTCGGCTACTGGCTCATCTGGGATACCCGAGCGCAGGCCATCGCCCTGGGCACCGCGAAGATGCTGGATGTCCTGCCCATCTTCGCCGATCCGTTCTCGCGCGGGTTCCTGACCGACGAGAGCGTCAATTCGTTGCTGTTCTTTGTGGTCTTCTTCCTGCATATGCTTATCCCGCTCGTCATGGCTGTCGTCCTGTGGCTTCATGTGGCGCGCGTCGCCCGACCCGCATTTCTCACGGGAAAGGGTCTGTCGATCGCGCTTGCCGCGGCGTTCGTGGCGATGTCGCTCGCCTGGCCCGCAACCAGCTCGCCGCGCGCAAGCATGCTCTCGCCCGCGAGCGCCGCGACCCTCGATCACTGGTATCTCGCGCCGATCATGTTGACGGACCGTTTCGGCGGCGCGGGGCTGTGGGCAATCCTCGTCGGCGGGGCGATCGCCCTGTTTCCGATTCCGTGGTTGGTCACGCGGGGACGCGCACGCGTGGCGCACGTCGAGGTTTCGCGTTGCAATGCGTGCCGCCAGTGCTTTTCCGACTGTCCCTACAACGCAATCCAGATGGTTGCGCGCACGGACGGCAAGGACATTCCGGAACAGGCGCAGGTGATCGCCAGCCGATGCGTTGGATGCGGCATCTGCGCGGGTTCGTGCGACTCCAACGGCGTCGGGTTGCCGTGGTTCGACGTCCAGGAGCAGCGACGACGGATCGAGACGTGGCTTCAACTCGCCGCGGCGTCGGGCGAGGCGCCGATCCTCGCGGTCGTCGGTGCGGACTCCGCGGGCGGCGACCTGAGGGTGAACCCCGAGACGGGCCGCTGCGAGCAGCTTCCCGGCTTTGTGGTGCTCATGGCGCCATGCGCGGGTTGGGTTCACGCGATGACGATCGAACGCGCCCTGAAGCGCGGCGCGCGATCGGTGTTGATCGTCAGTTGTCCCGAGGGCATGTGCCGCTATCGCGAAGGGGCGAAGTGGACGCGCCTGCGCCACGCCGGCGAGCGCAAGCCCGTTTTTCGCGAGGAGCGTGCTGACGCGGCCGCGATCCGCCGCGTGGAACTCGCGCCGGGGGAACGCTCGAAGCTCTTCGCCGTCGCCGAGGCGTGTCGCGGCGATACGGCGAACGCGCCCCGGCGCGCGATGCCCGCCGTCGCGCGTTACGTCGCCGCCGCCATTGTGGCCGTGGTTTTGACTGCGACCATCGTCGTCGGCAGCGACGCGCCGTATCCGAATCCCCCCGCGCACGGGGCCGAGCTCGTCGTCTCGCTCAAGCACCCGGGGCATGTCAGCGAAGATTGCCGCACCCTCAGCGAAGCCGAGAAGCTCGAACTGCCGCCGCACATGCGACGAGACCGGATTTGCGAACGTCGCCGCTCGCCCGTGCGGCTTCGCATCGAAATCGACGACGAACCCGCTCGCGAGTTCTCCTACGAACCGCGGGGAATCTGGGGTGACGGCAACAGTGTCGCCGTGGAACGCACGACGATTTCTCCGGGTGAGCATCGCGTGGCCGTAGCGATCGGCGAAACACCCGACGGAAGCGAGTGGACCTGGCGAGAGGAACGGACGGTGCGCGTCGAGGGTTCTGATCGCGTCGTGGTGCTGTTCGATCGTCTCACCGGCATCGTTTTTCACGGAGGTCAATCATGACCGAATTGACGTTGAAGACCACGCGATGGGCATCGGATGATGCGGCGAGCGTGATTCGGCGGATCGGCCGGACGATGGCGGCGTACTTCGAACTGACGCGCGCGCGGATCATCCTCCTCGTCGGGTTCACGGGAGCGCCCGTTCTGGCGCTGGGACGGCCGGAGTTGCCGTCGGCGGCGAAACTCGCCCTCGTATTCGCCGGGATTTTTTTCGTCGGTGCGGCGTGCGGTGTGCTCAACGCCTGGGTCGAACGCGAATCCGACAAGTTCATGGAGCGCACAAAGAATCGCCCCATCCCGTCTGGTCGCGTATCTCCTCGCGGCGCCCTGCTCTGCGGGCTGGTGCTCACCGCGGTCGCGGTCGGGCTGCTCTGGGTCGGCGGTTCCGCGACGGCGGGGATCATCGGCGCGGCGGTCATCGCGTTCTACATCGCGATCTACACCGCCTGGCTCAAGCCGCGCACCGTGCAGAACATCGTGATCGGCGGGGCGGCGGGCGCTTCCGCTCCCCTCATCGTCGACGCCGCGATTCACGGACAGCCCGGCCTCGTGGGATACATCCTATTCGCCATCATCTTCCTGTGGACGCCGCCGCACTTCTGGGCGATCGCCCTGTACCGACGCGATGAATACGCCGCGGCGGGCCTGCCGATGATGCCGGCGGCGGTCGGCGAGGACGGCACCAGGTGGCGTCAACTGGCCTACGCGCTGCTCATGTGGCCGGTGACCCTGCTCCCCTGGGCGACGCACATCTCCGGAACGATCTACGCCGTCGGCGCGACAGCGCTCGGCGCGTACTTCGTTCACGCCGTCGTCCGGGCGATCCGCGCTCGCAACGACCGTGACGACCGCCGCGTCTTTCTCGCGTCGATCCGCTACCTCTACGCCCTGTTTGCCCTGATGATCCTCGACGCAGTGCTTCGAGGATAGATCGACGCCTCGACGGGATTCGGTCGTCTTTGGGGCCGACAAGATTCATTTCGTCCCGGCATGCGGCGCAGCATTCCCGATCCACCGGCAAGATATTTTGAGTTACTAGAAATTCAGATCCCCAGTTCATTCCAAAATCGCCCCCAGTATGGCCGTTGTCATGGCGACGACGCGCTGTCCGTACTAACGGTTACGTTAGTATTTCCATATCGATATCCGCTTTGCGGATTTGCATCGGACGTATTCGGAGGAAGATCGGCAACACGCCGTTTCAACTGGATACCCGGCGTAAAGCGGAGTCGGTGGTGCACGGTGTTTGGAATCAACGAGCCGGCAAGGCAATTCCAAGGAGGATCGAACATGCGCAATCTAAGGGTTTTGGTTCTTGCGGCGACGGTCGTCGTCGCGACTCTGCTCGCCGCGTCGTCCGCGTTCGCGGAAGCGCCGTACAACTGGCCGAAAGACACGAACGGCAACCCCGAGAACCACGGCGACGACGCCAACGGCTGGGACTACTTTGTCGACTTCTACTGGAACATGGACTGGTGGATCGAGCCGATGGTGTGGTGCCCGTTCGACCAGCGGTGGGAAGACCCGCACTTCACGTGCGGCGACGACGCGGGCTGGATCGGAAAGGATAACGAGGGCTGGAAGATCGTCGGCGGCGGCGACGGGGACTGGATCGTCAACCCGAAGATCGCGCTGCACCCGGACATCAACAACGATCTCAACGGCAAGAAGACGAAGCAGTTCAAGGCGTCGATCAACATGCGCGCGCTTCCGGGCGGCGCGTCGCTGCGCGTCTTCATCTGCGATTCCAACGGCACCAGCGACGGACCCGATCCCGAATCCAATCGGCGCGATCTGTTCGGGACGAACGACAACCCGATCATCTATGGTCCGAACGAGCCGATTCAGGGTTCATGGCCGGTGACCATCGGCGAGGAGGGCTCCGACGCCGACATGACTTACTGCGACTGGCTGGTGTACGAGATCGACGATCCCAACCAGGGCGACGACGACGGCGGCGGCGGCGAGGACGACGATGGCGACGACGATGACGACGACGATGACGATCTCGTGGTTTTCAACGAGAACCGTTGTCCGCTTCTGTCCGAGATCGTGGCCGCGCCCGATGGCGGTCAGTTCGTCGAGATCGTGAATCCGTACGCCGAATCGCTTCCGCTCTCCGACCTCTTCCTGTCGAACTCGCCCGAGTACTACGGCGTGGTGAAACAGGACGCCACGGTCGACACGAAGTCCGGATCGGCCGGTTACTTCAACGCCAAGTTTCCCCCGAACGCGTATATCGCCCCCGGCGAGCGGCAGGTCGTTTCCATCGTGCCGGGCGACGATTTCGTTTCCGTCTACGGCGGCCCCCCGCAGTACCTGCTTCACACCGGTACGGGCGCGATCATGGAAGAGGCGTTTTCCGGCTCGGTGGCGGATCAGGGCGATCTGTCGAAAACGGGCGAAGCCCTGACGCTCTACCGCTGGAACGGCATCTCCGATCTCATCTGCGACTGCGATTACGCATTGTGGGGCGACAAGTCGAACGTGGTGGACAAGACCGGCGTGAGCATCGACGGCATCGACGCGGGCAGCGACGAATCGGCCTACGCCGACGACACGCCGGCCGCCGATCAGTCGCTCATCGCCGCGGCGGCGCACGAGGACGGAAAGTCCTTCAACCGCTGCGCCACCGACGAGGGCACCGAGGAGAAGAGCGGCGACAACAACGG
The DNA here is from genome assembly GCA_020845895.1 of Deltaproteobacteria bacterium. Lineage (NCBI taxonomy): Bacteria > Pseudomonadati > Myxococcota > Myxococcia > Deltaproteobacteria bacterium. The sequence continues at coordinate 11,444 of JADLEX010000034.1, forward strand.
ATGCGATCCCGACAGCCACGACGAGACGAGCGAGGACCTGGAATATAACTGGCTGACGCTCGGGCCGCCCACGCCGCACGAGGACCCGTCCTGCGACGATTCGGACGATGACGATTCGGACGACGACGCGATGGACGACGACTCGGATGACGACACCGCGGGCGACGATGATGCCGCGGGCGACGACGATGCCTCCGGCGACGATGACGACGACGACAGCGGGTGCGGTTGCTGAATTCTGAACATCGCGCGGCCCGGTCCCGAATGCGGACCGGGCCGCACCTCAAACCGGACGGGACGGAATCAATGACGATGAAACATTTCTGGATCGGTGTGGCGCTCATCGGAATGATCCTGGGTTTCGCGGGCTGCGGATGCGGCGACGATGATGACGACTCGGGCGGCGGCGGTGAATCCGACGACGACGTGTCGGACGACGACTCCGGCGACGACGACGCGGATGACGACGGCGACGACGACAGCGCGGACGACGACTCCAGCGACGACGACGCGGACGACGATACCGCGGAGGACGACGACACGTCGGACGATGACGACGTGTGGAGCGATCCGGATTCCGGCCTGATGTGGGAGAATCCGCCGATGATCCATTCAAACCACTGGGAAGGCGCGATCGATGACTGCGAATCGCTCTCGCTGGGCGGTTTTGACGACTGGCGGCTGCCGAGCATCGACGAACTGCGTTCCCTGATTCGAGGATGCCCCGCGACGATGCCGGACGGAGAATGCGGCGTGACGGACTCGTGCACCGAAACCAGTTGCAGTAACGACGCATGCGACGGCTGTGAACGGTACGCCGGCCCCGGTAACGATGGACTTTACATGCCGGACGAATTGCAGGGGGTGGGGAGCCTTTACTGGTCGTCCACCACGATTTCGGATTGGGACACCAAAGCGTTCGGCGTCAACTTCGAATACGGCATGGTGAACGGGGACGACAAAATGAACGGCATTCCGAATGTGCTGTGCGTGCGTGGATAAGCGCGGGAATCGGGGATCGATCGAAGAGGCCGAAACACGCGGGTTGCCCCGCGCGTCGGCGGTTTTTCGGGGCGTCAGAGGAAGCAACAGACTCACGGAGGTGCGGGATGCGTGTGGCTCAGTGGATGAGAAGCCTGATCATCGTGGTTGGACTCCTGTCGATCGCCTTCGGCGTCACGGGATCGGGTTGTCCGGAAGATGACGACGACGATGAAAGCGACGACGACTCGGGAGACGAGACCTGCGTTGAAGATGCTGATGAGGATGGATTTGACAGTTGTGTCGATTGCGACGATTCCGACGCGGATGTGAATCCCGGCGCGACGGAAATCAAGGACGAAATCGACAACAACTGCGACGATCAGATCGACGAGGGTTTCTACGACGACGATGCCGACGACGACATGGACGACGACGCGGACGACGATGCTGACGACGATGACGACGATTGCACCGTATCGAACTTCTGCACGTATTTGCTGGATCAGTGCGAATCGACAAGCTACCCCTCGGTCGAGGATTGCAATGACTACCTCGTCGCCGACTGCCTTGACGGGGATGGGTTCTTGTCGTGCGTTTGCGCCTGCAAGGCGAGCGACGAGGAATGCAACGATTCGGTCGCGCTCGAATCCTGTGTATCCAACTGCTACGTCGAAAACTGCTACTGAATGAATAGCGCCCCCGCCGGGAGCGCGGACGGCGGGTGCGGTTGCTGAGTTCACGAAATCAAGCGGCCCGGTCCCGAATGCGGACCGGGCCGCACCTCGCAAGAAAGGGCTCGTGATCGATGACGATGAAACTTTTCCGGATCGGTGTGGCGCTCATCGGAATGATTCTGGGTTTCGCGGGCTGCGGATGCGGCGACGATGATGACGACTCGGGCGGCGGCGGTGAATCCGACGACGACGTGTCGGACGACGACTCCGGCGACGACGACTCCGGCGACGACGACTCCGACGACGACAGCGCGGACGACGACACAACGGATGACGACGCGGATGATGACACGGGCGATGACGACATCACGACGGAGGGTTTCGCCTTGATCCCCGCCGGGACGTTCACCATGGGCAGCCCCGAAGATGAACTTGCTCACCAGGTCGACGAAACCCTGCACGAGGTGACGCTCACGAACGACTTCGAGATGAGCGTTTTCGAAACGACGCAGGACGAATGGGAGACCCTGATGGGCTACAACCGGAGTTTCTTCGGTCCGTCAGGCGCCGGCGACGATTGCGGCGGCGACTGCCCGGTCGAGAACCACAACTGGTTCGAGGCTCTGGCATACGCCAACCGGTTTTCCATCGCCGAGGGTTTGGCGCCCTGCTATCTGCTGACAATCGTCCAGTGCGCCGATCTTAGCGAAGTCGACGACTACGAGGACTGTCTGAACGACACGAAGATGGGGATCCGGTCGGCGAACTGGGGACTGGACGGCGTGTCGTCAGTATATGAATGCGAGGGTTTTCGTTTGCCCACCGAGGCCGAGTGGGAGTATGCGGCGCGCGCGGGAGCCACGACCAGTCTGTATAACGGCGAAGAAGTCACCGAGATAGATTGTTCGCCCGTCGATTCCGCCGTGAACGAGATCGCGTGGTACTGCGGTAACTCCGGATCGTCCGGCACCCACCCCGTGGGCGAAAAGCTCGAGAACGATTGGGGCCTGTACGACATGCTCGGCAATGTCTTCGAATGGAACCAGGACTTTTATGGTCCGAACGTGGGCGACGTGACGGATCCGGAAGGCGCGGATTCGGGGACGGATCGGTCGCTGCGCGGCTGTTGCTACTCTTGTGAGCCATGGACATGTCGTTTGGCCCGGCGAGGGTGGTCGGACCCGGAGTTCGTATACCCCTCCGTCGGTTTCCGATTGGTCCGGACATTGCCGGCGATCTAGGCCACCGGAACGAGGGCACGACGGAACACGGAAAGCGGCGAAATCAACAAAACTCCCCGGCGTTGTTCGGAGGAGATTGGGGTGCCGGTCGCCCGTTCGCGGGCGACCGGGCCGCACCTCGCAATAAAGGGCTCGTGGTCGATGACGATGAAACAGTTCCGGATCGGTGTGGCGCTCATCGGGTTGATCCCGGGTTACACGGGCTTCGCGGGATGCTCATGCGACGATGACGACGACGCGGATGACGACGACGCGGATGACGACGACGTTACCGAAGGATTCCTCCTCGTCACGGTCGGCTCGTTCACCATGGGCAGCCCGGATTCCGAGCCTGGGCGCCGTCCCGACGAGACGCAGCACCAGGTGACCCTGACGCGCGACTTCGAGATGAGCGCCGCCGAAACGACCCAGGGAGAATTCGATTCTCTGCTTGGCTGGAATCCGAGTTTTTACGGTCCGAACGGCGGCGGTCCGGACTGCGGGGATGGATGCCCGGCTGAATCCTTGAGCTGGTATGATGCGTTGGCCTACGCGAATGAGATGTCGGGGGAGGCCGGTTACGCTCCGTGCTACGATTTGAGCGACGTCGTGTGCGAAGATTCGACGAATGCCGAAACGGACTACCTCGAATGTATGAACGCCGCTCGGGGCGGTATCGAGGCGGCGACCGTGGCGCTCAACGGATCGTCCTCCGTTTACGACTGCGACGGTTATCGGTTGCCCACGGAAGCGGAATGGGAGTACGCGGCACGCGCTGGGACGACGACGGCATTTTACAGCGGCCCTATCGTCGATCTTCTCTGCTCTCCGACGGATTTGAACCTGGACCAGATCGGGTGGTACTGCGGGAACTCCTCCGGCGTCACGAGGGCGATCGGACAGAAAACGCCGAACGCCTGGGGATTTTTCGATATGAGCGGAAACGTGTGGGAGTGGGTGTGGGACTGGTTGGGGCCCTATCCCGGCGATATCACGGACCCCGAGGGAGCGGCCGACGGAACGAGCCGCGTCATCCGCGGGGGAAGTTATTTCAATTACGCCCAGGAAGCCCGATCGGCCTACCGTTTCAACAATTACGATCCGGGAAACCGTCATGACCACCTGGGCTTCCGCCTCGTCCGGACGCTGCCTTAGGCGCTCATGCGAGTGGAGACTGCTCTGCCTACACAAAGACGGAGGGTGAAGGGGATGACGACTCGTTGGGGGCGGACATTCAGTGGCAGAACCCGCCGGCGGACGCATACATGACATGGGATGGCGCGCTTGCCTATTGCGAGGATCTGACGCAGGGCGACTGGGACGACTGGCGCTTGCCGACGATCGGCGAACTGCGTTCGCTGATCTCGGGTTGCGAGGCGACCGCGACCGGCGGGAATTGCAAGGTGACCGGAGAGTGCGCGGAGCCCGGCTGCCGGGATGAAGAATTCTGCACGGGATGCGAATGGGGGCAGGGCCCCGGCCCAAACGGCGCGTATTGGCCCGGCGAATACTCCGGCGATGTCTATTGGTATTGGTCTTCGACCCCGGTGACCGATGCCGAGGGCGAAGTGTGGAACGTGGATTTCGGGTACGGCGGCATCCATTCCGATCTGGTCGGATACAGTTTCGCCCCGAGGTGCGTGCGGCCGTGAAGAGGGCATCCGCGTATCGACGCCGCGGGATCGTGCCCGTGATTTCCCGATCCGGTCGACGAATAACGCGCACCGCGATCGTTCTGGCGTTTGCTTGTATCGCGGCTGCGTATGCGTTCGGCGGATGTTCGGACTCGGCGGGCGGGGAATCGGATGACGACCCGAATTCCGAGCCGCGGCCCGACGGTGCGGCCCGCGTGAATATCGACTCGACCGGAAGTCTCCAGAATCCCGCATTTTCCCCTGACGGAGATCGGTTTCTGTTGACCGTATTTCGGAACGGTTACAACCAGGGTCCCGCCGATTTGTCGCTCGTGGATGCAGACGGATACGACCTCCGAACGCTGGTTTCCGACGGAAGCGAAAATGTGAACCTGCCGGGCTCGGCGTGGAGCGCCGCACGCGGAGAGATCGTATTTTCGTCGTCGCGCGAACCGCACGACGAAATCTACGTCATCGGCGAAGACGAGGGTCCGGGCGGGGAAGAACGCGTGACGGATTCCACGGCCCAGGCTTCCTACGAGCCCTCTTTCTCGCCGGACGGCGATTGGATCGTCTTTGAACGCCATCCCCTTGAAATCGAGGGCGAAGGCGTCATTGTGCGCTGTCACGTCGATGGCGGCGAGGAATGCGTCGACCTGTCCCCACCGCAGCGGGATTGCCGTCAGCCGAACTGGTCGCCCACCGGGAATAGAATTGTTTTCCAGTGCATCGAGGACGGGCGATGGGATCTTTGGACGATAGAACCCGGCGGCTCGGATCTCGTACAAATCACG
>JADLEX010000035.1 GCA_020845895.1 Deltaproteobacteria bacterium
CACCCCCGTCGCCCGTCACCATGCGCGTGAAGACCCAGTCGCCCGACTCGTTCGTCGTGTAGAACACGTCCGTCCCGTAGCCGTTGGTGTAGACGATGTGCAGCGCGCCGGCCGCATCGATGAAGAGCTTCGGGTACCGAATGCCGTCGCGGCAGTCGTCAATGTCCTCCCACGTCCACACGTCGTTTTCGTACACGCCGTGATACAGGTCCCCGTCCGTAATTCCGTTCGAGACGATGTGCCGCCGGTCCTGATCGTCGAACCCAAAATCCCAGCTCGCCTGATCGGCATCGACAAGCGTCTTCACCCAAGTCTCCGTTTCGTAGAGATCCCACGCGAAGAGCCCGAAGTCGTCCGTGGCGATGATGTGCGGCTCGTCCGCGGAGTCGAGTGCGATGTAGCAGCCGTACCGCCACGTCGTGTCGTCCGGCGCAAGCTGCGTCTCGGTGAGCGTCGCGCCGTCCCACGTCGCGTAGTACAGGCTCTTGTCGTTGCGGGCGATGCCCGAGTACACGATGTGCAGCAGTCCGTTCGCATCCACCGCCATATCGAAGTCGGGCGAGCCGCGATCGACCTCGCGCAGCAGGATGTCCTCCCACTCGCCGCTCTTATTCGTCGCATAACGCAGTTCGTTCACCTCCTCGTCCGGCTCGCGGCGGTAGGTGTAGACGAGGTGGATGTGGTCCTCGGCGTCGATGTCCATCACCTTCCACTCGCCGCCGAGCGGGTTGATCGTGTCGCGCGTGATGCCGCCCGCAGCGTCGATCATGTAGTGGTCGAGGGACAGGCCGTCCTGACCCACCGCGTGGATCACGCCGTCGCTCGAAATCGCGATGTCGTTCTGTCCAAACCCCGCGCCCCCCGAGAGAATCTGCTGGAAGGTGACGCCGTCGCGCTCCCACTCGGGCCACGGGCCGTAGGGTACTGCGGGAACGATGACTTCCGGGACTTTGTTGAACGGATCGCACACGGTGCCCGTACCGGGACGCACCGTGGTCGTCGTCGTGGACGTCGACGTGGTGGTCACAACCGTGGTGGTCGTGGAAGAACTCGTCGGCGGCGCGGTGGTCGTCGTCGTAGTGGGAGATGTGGTTGTGGTTGTCGAGCCTGCGTCGTCGTCGAGGTCGTCGTTCAGGGAATCATCATCGAGGGAGGAATCGTCATCCGACTTCGCCGAGGCTTCGTCGGATGAATCGGGCGATTCACAATCGCAGGCGGGGAACGCCGCGAGGGCGATCAGAAGGAAAAAGGTGACGGTGGTTCGTGTTTCCACTTCATCTTCCTTTGTCCCCAACAGTCATAAAATTGAATATGAAATCGATACGCCTTTTCCGGGCGAAAAACAGTAAGAAAAATTACGTAAATGTCGATTGTCGGCCTTCTCACAATCTTGTCACGCAGCGGGCGGTTTCAAATTCGAGCCGCTCGAACCATCCCGCGAGTCCCAGCACCGAAGGACCGAGGAGATCGCCGTACGAGTTATGACCCTGCGGATGCTCATGGACAAACGGGGCACGCTTCGCGAAATTCACCATTACGGGAGGCGCGTATGACAACACAAACGGCGGTATTCGCGGCGGGGTGTTTCTGGGGCGTCGAAGAGGTGTTCGCGCGAACGCCCGGCGTGACGGCCACGGCGGTCGGCTACACCGGCGGTCTGCTCGACAACCCGACGTACGAGGACGTTTGCGCCGACACGTCGGGGCATGCCGAGGCGGTGCAGGTCGAGTTCGATCCGGAGGTCGTGCGTTTCGAGGAACTCCTGCGGATCTTCTTTGAGAATCACGATCCCACGACGCTCAACCGACAGGGACCGGATGTCGGCACGCAGTATCGCTCGGCGGTATTCTATCAGGACGAGGATCAGCGCCGTGCGACGCTCGATACAATCCGCGAGCTGGAGGTGACGGGCCGATTCACGCGCCCCATCGTTACCGAGATCGTGCCCGCCGCGCCGTTTTTCCGCGCCGAGGAGTATCATCAGCGCTATCTGGAGAAACGCGGGCTGTCGCACTGTCACGTCTGACACTCCGCGCACCCGGCTTGGGTCGCGCGACCGTTTGCGGCACAAACACCGGCCGGCCGAGCAGCCGTTCGAGGCCGTATCGCGCGCGTGCGATTTCCTCTCCAACCGTTTCCTTGCCGGGCAGCCCCGTCACGTCGATCTCGACGTATCCGTTGCGGATCTCCACCGACCGCACGCGAACGCCGCCGTCGAGCCCCGCTGCCAGCGCCCGAGCGAGCCGCAAAACCGCGGAGGCGGCGGGGACGAGGTGATCGTCCTCGCCGGGAATCGGCACGAACGGCGCATCCACGCACTCCACGACGCGGGCGATACGCTCCATGGCGTCGGTATCGAATCCGACGGGCGGCGACAGCTTCCGAATGAGTCTCGCGCTTCGGGCGGTCACGCGACGGCCGTCGCGGTCGTCCCGCGCGCCCACGCGATAGACGCGCGACGCGGCCGGCAGCGTGCGCGTCGTCGATTCGTCCGCGAATCGGGAATCGCCGGTCGCATCGCGCAGCGCGCCGAGGAGTTCCAAGGCGAGACGCGACGCATGCCGTGCGCGGGCATGGCACTCGTCGCGGAAAGCCGCCCACGCGTCGAGCGTGGCGAGCGCGCTTTCGGACAGTTCGACACCGGACGGGAGCCGCGAACGCCATGCGCGCCATCGCGAATCGCGACCGACCATGAGGGCGCGGTAGGCGTCGATCCGCGCGCGGCGCTCCCGGGTGATCGCGTCGCGCCAGCGAGCCCTCGTGTCGGTGCGGAAAATCGCACCCAGCGTCCCCAGCATGTCCCACAGCACATCCAGATCGTGCACCTCGCCCAAGAGATCCTGCAGGGTTTTCAGGTCGTCTCCCCATTCGTCGTGCAGGTCGGGGAGGAAGTTTTCGACCGTGTATCGCAGCCGCTTGATGCCGATGCGGAGTTGGTGCCAAGCTGTCTTGCCGCGATTCTTCAAGGCGAGCCGGTGCAGGGCGTGAGCTTCCTCGAATCGCCGCAGCGCGAGATTGAGATAGACGGGTCCGTCGGGCGCCAGCATCTCGGTTCGCGGGACGAGGACCTCCGCGAACCTCTCCCACGCGTCGACATCGAACCGTCGCAGCGGCTTCTCGAGTTCGAGTCGAAGTTCGGCCTCGTGCGCTTCGAGTCGCGCGATGGCAAGCGCGGTGACGGGATCGTCGCCTTCGCCGAGCCGCGTCACCCAGTCCATCAGGACGTGCGTGTCGCGCATCGCGCCGAGGGCGGCGAAGAGGCGGCGGCCGTCGCGATTCATCGCGCGCCACGCGGGGTGGGGATCGATCTCGCGCAAGCCCTGCGCGATCGAGCGGCAACGTCGGATCGCTACGCGCAGATCGTGCACGGCATCGGCGTCGAATCTGCGTTCGACGTTTTCGCGCTCGACGACGACCGCGCGCATCCATCGCGCGAGCCCGAGTCGGTCACCGCTGCCGTCACCCGTCGTCACGTGATCCCCCATCCCCAAGTCATTACAACGTTCGGGCGTGCGTCGTGTCAAACGAGGCTTGTTGCACAATCGTCACAATCGTTTCCGCGTGACGACGGAAGATCGCGTTGGTACACTTCGGTTCATGCGCGCCATGCTGCTCGAAAAACAGGCCGCCATCGTCACCGCGCCGCTCGTCGCGCGGGAGATCGAATCGCCCGCGCCGGGGCGGGGCGAGGTGCGTCTGCGCGTTCGCGCATGCGGGATCTGCCACACGGATCTGCACGTCGTGGAGGGCGACCTCGCGCCGCGCCGCATGCCGATCGTGCCCGGGCATCAGGTCGTCGGAGAGATCGACGCGGTGGGCGAGGGCGTCGATCCGTCCCGCATCGGCTCGCGAGTCGGGCTGCCGTGGCTCCACGGGACGTGCGGCGAGTGCCGGTTCTGCCGAAGCGGGCGCGAAAACCTTTGCGATAACGCGCGATTCACGGGCTGTGACGTGAACGGCGGATTCGCCGAGTGGTGCGTCGCGCCGGCTGCTTTCGTGGTTGACCTTCCTCCGCAAATTGACGCCGCGCACGCCGCGCCGTTGCTGTGCGCGGGGATTATCGGCTACCGGTCGCTGCGGCTTTCCGGGGCCGCGCCGGGTTCGAGACTCGGGCTCGTGGGGTTCGGCGCGGCGGCGCACATCGCCATTCAAATCGCCGTCGCGAGGGAAATCGAGGTGCATGTCGCGACACGCTCGACGTCGCACCGGCGGCTCGCGGCGGATCTCGGCGCGTCGTGGTGCGGCGATGCCGACGACTCTCCGCCGCTTCGCTGGGACGCGGCGATCATCTTCGCGCCGGCCGGGGAACTCGTCGTGAAGACGCTCCGGCATTTGGAAAAGGGCGGGACCATCGCCCTCGGTGGCATCCACATGTCGCCCATCGGGCCGATCGACTACGCGGACTGGTGGGGCGAGCGCGTGATCCGCACCGTGGCGAATTCGACCCGCGACGACGGACGCGAACTCGTCGAAGAGGCCGCTCGCATCGGCGTGAAAACGCACGTCACACAATACGCCCTCGCCGACGCGAACCGGGCGCTCGCCGACCTGAAGTCGAGCCGCCTCAATGGCGCGGGCGTGCTGATCCCCTAGAGTTTCCTGACGTGCGTCGTTGCCCTTTGGAGGCGAATCCACTACACATTCGGACTTCGATTCTGGAGGTTCCCATGCGCGCAATCTTCATCGCGTGCTGTGCGATATTGATTTCGGCGTCGATCGCCACGGCGGCGGGCATGGACACGCACGGCGACGTCAGCCAACGCGCGCGCTGGGCCTTCGACGCGGATGAATACCCCGACTACGCGGCGATGATCGACGCGCATCAGGACGCGATGCAGCCCGGCTCATGCTTCCCCGACTGGGGCTACGCCTTCGGATTCCCCAACGAATCGGAAGACGCGCACTGGAATCCCTTCATCCAGTTTTCCGCCGAATACATCCGCGCGAACTATCCCAAACCGTGGGACGAGGCGACGCAGAAGCTCGTCGTCTTTCTGCTCGGCATCACCGTGCACTCGGTGTCGGACATTTCGTGGCACGGGCTCGCGGGGGTCGATCCGGGTTTGATCGATGCGATGTCCGACATGGAGTTTGGCGGGGCGTGGAGCGACGCGCACTCGCAGGCCGACACCGGCGGCGAAATGGTGACCTCGCACAGCCAGACGCTCGATTGGGTAAATGGCGAGTGGTACGTACCGTCGCAGGATCTGGAGCAGATCTATCACGAGCTGGGATACACCGACGTCACGCAGGCCGACCTCGTCGGCAACATGTCGGTGCTCTACCTCGCCAGCAAGGCCGTCAAGTATTTCGCGTGGCTCCTCTTTCGGTCTTACGCGATGGATTCCACGTTTCTCGTCGAGCAGTACCAGGATTACTTCAAGGGCGGTCTCGACGATATGGGCATCTGGAGCGCGTGGACGTGGGAGTCTGTGATCGACTGGATTGAAAACGGCGTGCCGGTCGCGCTGGCCGCGGTGCCGCCCATCGCCCACGACGACGGCCCCCTGGGTCACGCGTTCCTGCACCCGTATGCGCAGATGGGGCGTGATTTCCTGTCCGAAAACAATTTGGAGCTGCGCGTCGATCGCAAACTGCGTGGATACTCGGTGCGCCTTGTCGGCGCGGACCGCCTCGACCTCGATCCCAAACCGCGGTCGTTCGAGTTGTCGCCGACCCAACGCGCCTATCCCGTCGATGAGACGATCACCATTCACGGCAGCGCGCCGTTTTCCTATCTCGGCAAGTCGCTGGTCGCGCGCGCCCTCGACGGCGACGGGCGCGACGACCTCGTGATCGGCGCGCCGGGCTACGGGCCGGACGGCATGCACGAGCGCGGGATGCTCACGATCGTCCTGGGTCGCGAGTTCGGCGAAGCGGCAGCTCTCGACGCGCTCACGCAGACCGACTGGGTGCGTCTCGGCGACCTCGAATACTCACGCTTCGGTTGGAGCGCGGCAGTGCTCGACTTCAACGACGACGGAATCGACGACCTCGCCGTGTCGTCGCCGACCGTGGGATCGGACGAGATGGCGTATCGCGGGCGTATCGAGGTGTTCTTCGGCACGGGCGACGCGTCGCTCTTTTCCGACGAAGCCGATGTCGTCATCGACGGCGTGGAACTCGACACGAATCTCGGGTGGACGCTCGTCGCGGGCGACATCGATGGCGATGGTCGTGGCGATCTGCTGATCGGATCGCCGAATGCGCCCGGCGGGGGTTTGCAGCGAGGCATGGTGTCGATCTTCCTTTCATCTTCCACGAGATCATCCGGGCAGACGTTTGTGCCCGCCGATGCCGACGCGCAGCTCGTCGGAGACGCGAATTTCGACTGGTTCGGTTATCGCCTCGCGGTGGAATCGATCGCCGGAAGTCCGCACCTTATCGTCGGTGCGCCGACGGTGCAGTCGCCGTCGGTTCGTTCGATCGGACAGCTCACCGGTTGGTCGTCGTCCGCGATCTTCGGCGACGCGCCGCCCGTTCCGACATTCACGCTCACGGGTTCGGCCCAGTGGGAGAAGGTCGGATTTGCGTTTGCGTTCGCGGACTTCGACGGCGACGGCGAGCGCTCGTTTTACGCCGCCGCGCCGACCGGGAAGGGAGATCCCGAAGATCAGGCGGGGCGCATCTACGAAGTGCGGGAAGACGATTTGAGCGGCGAACTCACGACGGACGCCGCGCCGATAACACTCTTCGCGCTGGGCAATTCGCCATTCGGTCGATTCGGGTTCGATCTGCTGGCGGCGGACTTCGACAATGACGGATTCGACGATCTCGTCGCCGGCGAACCATGGCGGCCGTTCCGCGACGGATTCGAGGGCGGCGGCGCGTACGCGTGGCTGGGCGAGGGCGGCGCGCCGTTCGTGCGCGAGGTCGGCGACGCCGATTTCACGTTCCGGCGGGATCTCACGAAGTCGCGATTCGGCAGTGCGCTCGCCGCGCCGGATTTCGACGGCGACGGATATCGCGACTTCGCCGTCGCCGCCTACAACAACAACGAGGCCGCGCGTCAGGCGGGCGCCGTGCAGATCCTTCCCGCGCCGCGTCCGATCATCGCCGAGATAATTCCCGCCCAGTCCGTCCCGTTTGTCGTCGTTCAGGCGCGCGTGAGCGGCCGGTGGTTTTCGCAAGGCCTGTCGAGCGTACGTCTCCGGCTGGGCGATGCGTCCCTGCCGATCTCGGAGATCGAGGTTGAATCGGACGATGTGGTACGTTTCGCGATTGACCTGCCCGCCGACGCGACCGGAAGCTGGGATCTGGAGATGACGACGCGGTTTGGAGACGCGAAACTCGCCGGCGCGTTCACCATCGTCGGTCCGTCGGGCGACGATGACGACGAGGACGACGATTCATCGGACGACGACATTGCCGGTGACGACGACGACCAAACGCCCGATGACGACGATGACGGCGACGACGACGATGACGGATGCGGTTGTTAGGCGAAAATGATAACGGCGACGCCGGCCGGGCGTCGCCGTTGTCACTCGTCGGATTCGATCAGGAAGCGTGCTCGAGCGCGCGCCCGCCGGAGCGGATTCCGCGCATGACGACCTCGATCATTTCGTCGATGGACTTCTCCGCGTCGCCGGGGCTTTCGATGCGCGTGCCCCACAAGGCGTCCATCAACATTCGTTTGTGGAAATAGGACAGGCACGCACTCGTGAGCAGAAACGCCACGCGTCGGACATCGACGTCGCCGCGGAACTGGCCCTTCGTCTTGCCGAGTTCGACCGCCGACAACAGATCGCCGAGCCCCTCACGCAGCAGATCGACGGATTGCTGATAGCGCGCGTCGCTGCGTCCATCGGCGAGGCTCGCCCAGGCCAGGAGTCTCGCGAGTCCCGTGTTCTGGGCGAGCGTTCGGAAGAAGTGGCGAATGATCGCGATCACGTGCGCCTCGGGATCGGCTCCCGGCTCCACCGACGCGCGCTCGGCGTCGATCATGCGACGGAAGTTGATGCGCAGGACCTCGAAATAGAGGTCGTCCTTGTTGCCGTAATACAAGTAGAGCAGACGCTTGTTCGCGCCGGCTTCACGGGCGATTTCGTCCACGCGGGCGCCGTCGAATCCCTTCTTGACGAAGACCTTCTCAGCCGCCTCGATGATGCGCTTTCGGGTCTGTTCCGCATCGCGTTTGCGAGGAGGATTCTGCATGGCTGACTCCGTTGCGGGCGGCGAGACCCGCGCAAGACGCTGTTCACCAGTCGTAAGTGACGTGCATTCTGTCTATTACGCGAGATACTGGTCGGTCGGTCCACGCAAAGTGCGCACTTTTCACCGAACCGTCCGTTCCTATCATCGATAAAAGAGAACCCTTCACTGACCGCCGCGCACGGGCGATGGGTCAAAGATCTCGCTTTTGACGCACCTTGTCAAGAACAATCTCCAAGGCTCGTAACCTGCCCGCTGAACGACCGGTCCCGCGGCGACAAATTC
>JADLEX010000036.1 GCA_020845895.1 Deltaproteobacteria bacterium
CCGGTATGGAATGGTCCCTCCGAGGCGCCAACGCCATCATCGCCCTGCGCTGTAACATGCTCTCCAGCCGTTTCGAGGATTATTGGGAATCCCGATGCGCATAAACCCGGAAATCAGACGCAGGCCCCCGGTGCCCGACGAGGTCATCGCCGCGCTCAAGAAGAATCCCGCGATCATCTCGGCCAAACGCGCGAGCCTGTAACGGGGGCGAACGCCCACGCACTTTCGTCCCTCGGATGCCCTCGGGACTCCGTTTGAGGCACGGACGGATGGACCGACAGACGGATCTCGCGCGTGTTGCGATGTCCATGCGCGTGTTGAGATGTCAGTGCCGCAAACGAAGGCGCGGGCAATCACGCCGTTCCCCTTGTCTCGCGCGGCGCGTCTGCCTAATGTGAGCGCCCCATGCACAAGCCTCTTTTTGCGCGGCGGGTCGTTTTCATCACGGGCAAGGGCGGGGTCGGCAAGACGACCATCGCGTCGGCGCTCGCGGTGGCGGCGCGCGAGCGCGGGCTGCGCACGCTGCTGGTCGAGGTCGGCGTCACCGAAAACCTCTGCCAGATCTTCAAAAAACCGCTGCCGGTTTACGAAATCGCACGCATCGAGGACGGCCTTTTCGCGCTGCGTCTCGACCCTTATCTCGCGCTCAAGGAATACCTGACGCTGAATATGAAGGTGGAGTGGGCGGCGCGAAAGTTTCTCGAAACCGACGTGATCCGCTATCTCACGCAGGCCGCGCCGGGCTGGCGCGAGCTCATCACGCTCGGCAAGATCTGGAAGCTGCAAAACGACCGCAACGCGCGCGACGCGCGGCGGCCCGAATGGGATTTTCTCGTCATCGACGCGCCCGCGACGGGCCACGGCATCAGCTTTCTCAAGGTGCCGCAGATCATCCTCGACACGTTCCGCTACGGTCCGATTCGCTATCAGACGCAGGAAGTGCACAAGATGCTCCTCGACCCGGCGCGCACGCTGCTCAATGTCGTGACCCTGCCCGAGGAGATGCCGATGAACGAGGCGGGGGAGATCTACCGCGCGGCGCGCGAAACGCTGCTCATGCCGTTCGGATACGTGTTCGTGAACATGATGCCGCCCGCGCTGATCGACGCCGAGCTGGCGACGTCCTTGACGAAACTGGAGAGCGACAAAAAGACGCGGGCGATTCTCGACGCGAAGCTGCCCGGCGGCTCGGCGCGACTGCTGGCCGCGGCGAATCACCACCTCGCCCGGCGGCAACTCGCCGAACAGTACGTGCACCGGGCCCGCGCACGCATCGACGCGCCGTTCGTGGAGGTGCCCGATCTCGCGCGGCCGATGATCGACCGCGACGCGCTGGCGGTGCTGGCGACGCACCTGGCGGGCGCGGTGGAGTGAGGTTTGGAACCCTCACCCCGGCTCGCTGCGCACGCCACCCCTCTCCCGTCATGGCGGGAGAGGGGCAGGGGTGAGGGCCGCTCGAAACTACCGCAAATAGTGGTGGTTGATCCGCCCCAATACATCCTGTAGTATCCGCCCATCATCCGCACGGGAGGCCACATGTCCCTGCTTTCGGGCTGCTGCCCGGTTTGCGTCGGCCCCTCGGTCTTTATCCGTTCCCGGCAATGTGATCTGATGGCGCTGGAGTGCGTGAACTGCGGGACGACGCTCCCCGTGATGCGCACGCAGGACGAGGCCGAACGGTCGCGCCGGACCGTCGCGGAACTCGAGGACATCTTCGATGTTCTGACGATGGCGGATCAGCGCCCCACGTAAATCTCGGCCCGATCGCAACGCGAACCTCCCGCGCCTCTTGCGCGGAACGTCGGTCGTGATGAAACAGATTCTGATTCTCGCGGGCGATGAGGACATCGCCGAGCGCTTGAAAACGACGATTGCGCCCGCCGGACATCTGGCGACGGTGGTGCACTCCATCCGCGCCGGTCTCGAGATTGCCGAGCACGAATCCCCCGATCTCATCCTCGCCGACTTCACGCTCGCCGACGGCACGGCGGTCGAGTTCTGCGACAAACTCCGGCGGCAGCTTCCCGAGTTCCGCGCGCCGGTGTTGTGCCTTGCGTCGCCGCGGCAGGCCGAGCACTACGCCGACCGCGCCGACGGCGGCAAGGGTCCGCAAGACTGGATCCGCTGGCCCGCGAGCGCGTCTGAGCTGCGCAAGCGCGTCGAGTCCTGGCTCGCGCGGCCCGCGGAGTTCTACGCGGAGGAAGACGACGCGGGCGACGAGACGCAGACCGCTCCCCAGCGGACGCAGTCGCTCGCGGGAACATTCTCGGCGACGCCCCTCGCTCGCGTGCTCCACGAGATCGCGCAGGGCGGGCGCGCGGGGGTGGCGACGATTACGCGGGATGACGAGCGCGTCGAGTTGTCGATACGCGAGGGCAACGTCGTAGGGCTTCGCGCCACCACGGGTCTCGCCGAAGGGATGCGCGGGCGACTGGTGGAACCACGTCGGATGGCTGAAGATGCGTGGGCGGTGATCGCGGCCGCGGCGAAGTCACCGAGCGCGTTGCCGGCGGAGCTGGCGCGGCGAGGATTCCTCGCGCCGGCCGACGCGTGGGAGATGTGGGCGCAGGTCGGCGAGGACCTCGTGCTCTCGCTCTTCGCGTGGGAGTGGCGGCGCGGCGAATACGCGTTTCGCGCCTCGAAAAAGGAGAAGAAGCCCGACGTGGCTCTCGCGTTGCCCGTCGGCCCGCTCATCTTCGAGGGCGTGCGCCGTCACTATTCGCGCGACCGGCTCGGCATGATTTTCAGCAAGCGCAATCGGCTGAAACGGTCGCTGGTCGGCATCCCCGAGCGGCCGCGCGGATTGCCCCCGCCGGCGATTCGCATCCTCGCCTGCGTGGACAACCATCGCACCGCGCCCGAGGTGCTCGCGATGTGCGGCATGCAGCGCGCGCGGTTTTTTCAGATGCTCTACGCGATGTGGGTGATGGATCTCGCGCGCTTCGGCCCAATCGTCCGGAGCGCCGCCACGCCGGCCCCCAACCTGTTCGAGGCGGCGGACGAGATGTTTTCGGATGCGGAGCTACGCCGTCGAGTGGACACGTCCGATTATTAGGGTGCCGCGCGCCTACTCGACCGCCTCGAAATCGACGCTTTCACACTCGAAGTCGATGCCCGTTCCCGGGTCCACGCTCTCGAAACCTTCATCCAGATCCGGGCAGGCGTTCGTGTAGTCGCCCTCCCAAATGTGGCCCTGGAAGACCTTGTAGAGATCGTCGCGGGTGCAGTTGCCCTCGGAGGCCACGATCTCGCCGTCGCCGACTTCGTGGGGGATCGTCACCGGCTCGTTGTATTCGGGTTCCAGCGGTTCGTAGGTGCAGGTCACGACGCAGCTCTTGAACGAGCAGATGCCTTTGCCTCCGGTGTCGCCGCCGTCATCGTCGTCATCATCGTCGTCACCGCCGCCGCAGGCCAAGGCCATCGCCGCCGACGCGGCGACCAATGCCAGCAAGCTCGCCCACCACATCAGATTCGATCGCATCATCAGCAGCTTTGATCGCGTCATCGTCATGCCTCAACAAGTCACGGGCGGAATCTTCTCGTGTCTCACCGGGGTCCGGGCACCACGCGCCGCCGCCGACGCGCGAGCACCTCGGGCGCCTGCATGATCGTGTCCTTGAGCAGCCGCGCCCCGATCTTGAGCAATTGCCCGGTCGTGCGCAACAGCCCCGGCGGCGCTGCGCCGACCTCGGTCCAACCCTTCTCATCGGACTTCAGCTTCTCCCAGTTGTGGAAGAGCCGGCCCCAGTCCGACTGGAGAACGTTGTACACGCGCATCTGGCCGAAGCGCGGATACCAGTACAGGTCGTGGTACAGCACGCTGGCGAGATACGCCCACGGCGCGGCCCACGTCTTGAGCGACCACTCGATGGCGTCCTTGAGCCCGCCCCAGTAGATCTTGTGCTGCATCTTCGCCGCGAAGGTGATGTTCTTCATCGGCCCTTCGAACTGCCAGTTTTCCGCTCCCGCGTCCGCGTCGCCCACGATTTCGATCTCGCGCGGATCGCCGACGCCCAGGCCCGCGTCGTGCGAGAGCTTGATGAACTTGATACCCATCGGGTCGAAGCCCATCAGCCGCGCGGCCGTCGCGTCGATCGCCGTTTGATCCGCCGAAGCGAGGATCACGTTCTTGACGTGCGGAATCATGCAGCGCGGTCCGGGGCCGTCGCCCGCGAAGGTGCCGTCCATGACCGCGAAGATTCCCCGGTGGATCTTCTTCTGGATCATCAGCAGGTCGACGAGCGTCTCGTGGATGACCGGGTGCGTCCAGTGCCGGTGCTCGTTGAGCAGGCCGCCGAAGGCGTTTTTCATCGCGCCGGTCGTCGTGGTGAAGACGTGCGTCTTCACGGTCGGCAGGTGGATGATGTTCTCGCCGATGAAGCGCTTCGGGATCATGAAGCCCTTGGGATAGACGTCGTTGAGGCACAGGAATTTTTTCGCGAGATCGCCGACGGCCTCGCGCACGTCGATCCACTCCTCGCCTTCGTAAAGGTGCACGTTTCGCAGGCCGTGCGCCTCGACGACGTTGAGCTGCTTGTTCTCGCGCTCGCCGAAGTGCGCGTCGATGACGACGGTGCGGTTGTGACAGCCGTGGATCAGGTTCGGGTCGTACCCGTCGGCCTTCATCGCGCGGATCACGCCGTCGAGCTGCCACGGCACCGTCGAGCTGCTGGGGTAGAAGAAGTGCCACGAGATGTTGATCTTCAGACCGGTGTCCGCGTCCTTCGCGATCACGTCCTGATAACCGGCCAGATTCATCAGCCGGTGGTAGTCCTCCAGAACCGTGCGCGGCGATGTCCGCAGAATCGCCACCTTCGCCTTGCTCATCGAAAATCTCCAAAAAATCCGCGCCGGCTCCTCGCCGCGCGGCTCAAGTCGTCGAGGAAGAGAATTATAAGCACGCCTCCCCGCGAGTGCAACGCGGACGGGCCCGGCCGAGAACTCGCGGCGGCGGTTCGATTCGTCGAATCGCCCGATTTGTTTCCCGCGCGCTTTCCCCGTTTAGTTCAATCGTGATAATGGCCCGATGCGCGAGAACGCGATTTCCCGCCGCCCGACGACACGCGGCGCGAGGTCCGGCGCGCCCGATCGAAGGAAAACCCGACGTGAATCTGCTGCGCCGACAATACCGAATGCGGGAACTCCTTCTCTTTCGGAGTCGCTTTTTCCGCCTGGCGATGAATTGGCGCCGCGTCGTCAACTTCCTGAAGGTGAAAATTTCCTGGTGGCTGCGCCTCGAGCGCGTGCGCGGATTACCGATTCACCTGCATGTCGAGCCATCCGGCTCCTGCGACCAGCTCTGCCTGAAGTGCCAGCGATTCGCCGCAATCTTTCGCGACGACGGACGGATCGACGGAAATAAGCTGCTGCCGTTCGAGACCTACCAGTCCGTGATCGACGAAATCGGCGAGTCCCTTCTGACCGTTCGTCTCTGGCATTACGGCGCTCCGCTGCAAAATCCCGACATCTTTCGGATGATCGAGTATGCCAAAGCGCGACACCTGATCGTCGCCGTCAGTTCGACGCTGTCGCTGCTGAACGCGGAAAAGGCCGAGCGGCTCGTGCGGTCGGGACTCGACTATCTCATCGTCTCCCTCGACGGGGCGACGCCGGAAAGCTATCGACGCAATCACGGCGTGGATCATTTCGAGCGGGTCCTCGGGAATCTGACGAATCTCCTGGAAGTCCGCCGTCGATTGCATACGCCGTTCCCCATGATCGACCTGCAATTCATCGTCATGAAAGACAACGAGCACGAAATCCCCCACATCCGGGAACTCGCCGCACGACTCGGCGTCGATCGCCTCAGCATCCAGCGCGTCGACATCTCCCATCTGGATGAACTGCGCGACGGCCGACGGGGCATCGGCGACGCGATCCTGCCGATAAATCCCGAGTTTCGGCTCGACATGTCCGATGTCCTGCGCGACCGTGCGTGCCGCCTGCCCTGGGAGGAGGCGCTGGTGCGTTACTCGGGGCTGGTGCTGCCGTGCGTCAGCGACCTTCGACAGGAGTGGCCCATGGGACGGGTCGGCGCGAACGGGTCGGGCGGAATCCGGGACGCATGGAACGGCGAGAGCTTTCGCCAGTTGCGTCGGAGGATTCGCGCCGACATCGACGCGATTCCGATGTGCTCGACATGCAGTGTTCGAAACAATCATAACGAAGACATCCACGACAGTCACAACGAGGACATCCATGACGTCTGACGGCCCGCTCACCACGAGCGAGGAGGTCGATCGACTCACCCCGGCCCAGGTCGCGGATCTTTACCAGCGGTTCGTCAACCCGGGCATCCGGACGTTTCTGCGCGTTCTCGGCCTCGATCAGATCCGGGTCGTCCGCGCCCAGGGCATGCATCTCGACACCGCGGACGGACGACGAATTCTCGATTTTTCGGGCGGGCTCAACGTCCTAAACCTCGGCCACAACCATCCCCGCATCATGGCCGCTCGCCGCCGGTACAACGAAGAGCTGCGCCTCGAGCTATGGAAGACCTTCATTTCGCCCCATCAGGCCGTGCTCGCGCGGAATCTCGCGACGCTGTTTCCCGGCCGACTCCGGTATTCGTTCTTTTGCAACAGCGGGGCGGAAGCCAACGAGGGCGCGTTGAAAATCGCCCTTTTGTATCAAGGCGCAGGAAAAACAAAGATGAGAACGAAAATTCTCCACACCGACCTGGGCTATCACGGAAAAACACTCGGCACGCTGGCGGTGTCGGGTTCGAAGAGCGGCTGCTACCGGGAACTGTTCCCCGTTTCCGACTGCGGGATCGAGGTGCCGTTCGGGAATATCGACTCGGTGAGGGCGGCGATCGTGCAGCGTCGTGGGCCCGAGGGACACGACATCGCGGCCATGATCATCGAGGCGATTAAGGGGGACCTCGTGCTGACTCCGCCGGACGGCTACCTCGACGAACTCGGGGAGTTGTGCCGGCGCGAAGGAATCGTGTTGATTGTGGACGAGGTCTTCACGGGGTTCGGACGCACCGGCCGGATGTTCGGCTTCCAGCACTCCGGCCTGATTCCGGACATCGTCACGTTCTCCAAGACGCTGGGGGGCGGCAAGGCGTCGATCGCCGGTTATATCGTCCGCGAGGACATCTTCGAAAAGACCTATGGGTCCCTTCGCGGATGCACGATCCACACGTCCACTTATGGCGGCATGGGCGAGGAATGCGCGACGGCGGTCGAAGCCCTGAACATTCTCGCCGACGAGGGACTCGTCGAGCGGTCGCGCAGGCTGGGAGAGCGTTTGGGCGAGCGGATGCGCGCGTTGCATGTCCGGTATCCCAAAGTGATCCGGCAGGTCCGCAACGTGGGTCTCATGGGGATTCTGGAGCTTCGGCCCAGCGCCGAGCTGTTCGGCACTCGGCTTCTTTCCGCGGTACCGCACGCGGACCAGTTTCTACTCGGCCTCGGACCGGCGGTGATCGTCTCGGAACTGTTCAAACGTCACGACATCCTAATTTACACCGGTGGGCGCGAGGACAATCTGTTCGTCAACCCCGCCCTCATCGTCACCGCCGAGGAGATCGATCGTTTTTGCGACGCGCTCGACGCGGTTCTCGGTCGGAATCTCTACGATCTGGCGCTTCGCCTGCTCAAAAACATCGTGGCCGGACCCTCGGCCCCCCCCTCGTCTTGATCCCTCGTAGTGTTTCGGGCAGCGCCACAGCACGTCGGTTGCCCGGCAAAACATTCGACTCTATTGTTCGGCCATGCCGATCAACCAGACCCACGAGGACCTACGTCGCCGGGCGCGAAACGTCGGTCTGCGTTACAAGCTCCTCATCAGTCTGGCGACGCTGTTGATTCTTTTCGTGCTCGTCGAACTGGCGCTGTGCGGCGCGAATCTGATCATCAATCGGATCATCTTCACCTCGCCGACCGCCATCCACGCGAGTGTGACCTCCGGCGACGGAACCGATCCGATGGTCATCCTTGCTGTGGGTGATTCGTTCACCTGGGGTGGGCGTGCGCCCGGCGACGAGTCCTATCCATCACATCTGTTTCGCGAGCTGTCGGAGCGATGCCCCGGGCGTTCGTTCCGCGTCATCAACGGGGGCGCGTGCGAGTCCAACACGCTCGCGATCCGCAGAAACCTCCCCGCGATGCTGGACAAGCACCGGCCCGACATCGTCCTGCTACTGACGGGTTCCGCGAATCTCTTCAGCCCGTGGGATTACCAATACTGGGCCGATCCGAGCGCCGTGTCGGCTTCGCGAAGCCGGCTCGGCCATTTGCGGACCGTGAAGATGCTCCGAACGCTGTGGATCAATGGCGTCGGGCACCGACTGATGTCGACGGCCATGCCGCTCTACACACGCTCCCGAGCCGGCGAGCGCCTGATGGACGACCTGCGCGAGGGCCGAATCGGCGGAGGCTCGTCGAGCCCGGCGATCGAGGGGATGTGGCGCGACCACCTCGCGCTCGGGAGCGTACGCGCGCTGGCGGCCGGGGAAGAGGTGTTGAACCGAGGACGGACCGACCGCGAGACGGAAGCGGCGCTGTGCTCCATGATCCAGATCGCCGCGGACCTCGGCCGTTACGACGACGCCTCCCGGTGGCTCGATCGGTCCGCATCGTCGTTTCCGGATTCCGACTACAGCGGGAACTGCCGGTCCTACGCGCTGCTGGACCTTTGCGAGCGGTTGATGACCGTGCAGATGCGCCGGCCCGACCTCGCCGTCGGTTTCTGCCTCGGCGCCCTACATTCCGACCCCTTCGACTACTATCACTACTACCTTCTGGCCAAGGCGCTCCCGCTCCAGAGCGAGGTCTCCGCGGACGACATCGTGCGTGCGCTGGAGCAGGTCGGTGACGATCACCCCGATATCCGCGAGTTGAAGTTCTACCACGACTATCTCGAGATCTTCCGGAATCAGCAGGATTGGGAACGGAAGGCCGGCCGCTGGATCGAGGACGATCTGGAATCCATCGTGGCGCTGTGCCGCGAACGGGATGTGAGGCTCGTGATCGGGAATTACCCGATGGATTACCCGCTGGCGAACGGGCTGCTTCGCACTGTCGCCGAACGGCACGACCTCGAATTTGTCGATCATCTGAGCACATTTCAGGGTCTTGAGCCGATCGGCGACTTCCTGTTCGACGACGATCACTGCACCGGCAAGGGCCACGCGGTCATGGCGCGAAACGTCTTCGCGGTGCTCGATCAGACCCCGGGGTTTTGCGGCCCAGTATTGTCCGTTCCTCACGCCCCGTGAGCGTGGGTTGCCCCGGACCGTCATTTCGACGACGCTGGCCGCACGTAGCCGGAAAGTTCCCCTTTGAGGCATAATTGTAATCTCGATTACTGAATTATACGATGTCGATCTCATACACTGACTCTCAGTCATGCCGATTTACAATCCAGAAACGGCGACACGCCGGCTCGCGCGGCGGTTGGCGTCGCGCTCGTGCCGTCGTGTCGACGGGATGTCGTTCGGGTGGCTGCGGATTCCGTTGGCGTGCGCGTGTATTCTGTTCGCCGCCTCGGGATGTGGTGTCGATGAAAACGGGTTGGTTCCCCTTGGGTCCCAGAGAGTCGTGTCCGACGATCCGAATGAACTCGCGCTTCAGGCGAAACATCTCATGGACCAGGGACACGCCAACCTGGATTTCGGCACTTACGCCGAAGCGGCGCCCTACCTGCAACGACTGATCGACCTGGAGCCCGCCAACACGCAACGCGTGATCGACATGGCGCGCTTTCTGGCCGGGCAGCACAACTTTCACCCCAAGGGGCAGTCGCGCCTGAAGGGGAATCGCGAAGCGATCAAGCTGCTCGAAAAGTCGCTCAAGACGTTTACTGACGACGCGGACATTCACGCCGAACTGGCGCGCAACCTCGCCCAGGGCGGCATCGACCGCTGCGACGAAGCCATCCCCCATTTCCGCCGCGCCATCGAGCAGCACCCCAGCGACGGATCACTCCACTCCGACATCGCCGTCTGCGCTTACGGAAAGCAGGACTATGAAACGGCGGTTAAGGAATTCGAGATCGCGCTCACGATGCTCGATCCCGAGCGCGACGCCTTGGCCCTGTTTCGCGCAAGGGAATTCCTCGGCAAGACGTATCAGGCCCTCGGCCAGTGGAAAGACGCCGAGCGCGAACTGAAGTCGGCGACCACCGAGTACGAAAAGTGGGTGGCGATTAACGGGAATCCCAATTATTGGGGTTGCCCGTTCCAGTCGCTGGGAGCGCTTTACACAAAGACCGACCACCGCCGGGCATCGGACGACGCCTACATCAAATCGGCGGATTACCAGCCGCTCAAATGGCAAACGCAGATCAACGCCTCCATTCGCGCATATCAGTACGGGGACTACGAGCGCGCGCAACAACTGACCGAACGCGCCCTCGCCGCGAATCCCGATCTTCCGGATGTCCGCGTGCTGCGAGGATTCATTACGCTGGCCCTTCGCGACACGGCCGAGGCGGAGCGCGTCTTTACTTGGCAGAATGACGAGGCGTGGCCACCGTTCAGCCGGCGGTTCGACGCCACGTACGGCGCCCGCGTCGGCCTCGCGCATCTGGCCATCGCCGAGCATCGCGAGGACGACGCACTCGAGCTGGTCGAAAAGCTCGTCTCCGGACCCTACACATGGCAGACGAGGGCGTGGACGTGGTTCGAACACCGCGCACTCTCGAACATCGAGACCTATGATCCCTTTGAAGCCAACGAACTGAACCGGTTTTTCTACCACATGGCGTGCCTCGCCGGGGCGTGGGCGAACAGCAACAAACGCGAACACGAAAAAGCGCTGCCGTATTACGAGTGAATCCTTTCGCAGGATCGCCGGCATCTTCTCGCGCTGCTCGGCAAGGCGAATGCGCTCAACGGTCTGAAACGCGCGGATGACGCGGAACGGACGTACGCGCAGGTCCTGCGCGTCGATCCGGGCAACGCGTTTGCCCTGGCGGAACTTGGCGTGATTCATTACACGCGCGGCGACAACTCCAAGGCCGAGAAGTATTTCAACGAGGCCCTGGCGAGCGGCGGCGAGACCTATTCGTGCCCCTACGAAGGGCTCGGTCTCGTGTATCTGCGCGCGGGCAAAATCGACCAGGCCGAGGACCTTCTGGAAAAAGCCATCGAGATGAGCCCCGACCACGAGCACAAAAAATTCAACGCGCTCGCCAAGATTCGCATCCGCGAGGGCAAACTCACCGAGGCCGCCGAACTCCTGCGCCACTCCATCAAGATCTTTCCGTACGGCGACGAGGCGCCCCGCCTGCTCAAGTCCATCGAGACCTCGTCGGCCACGCGCGTCGATCTCGACGTCGCCGCGAAATCACCGTGACGGCGCGGAGCGCGTTTCGTCATCTAACCTGAACTCATCCGCATTCTGATTGACACTCCCTGGGCCGCGCCAATAATGGGTCCTTACGGTCCGCAAGGGAGTATTCATGGACGAAAGTCCGAAGAACGAAGTGCGCCGTCCGCTGTTCGGTCGTCGGCGCGTGGTGGGCGATGGTCTGGCGACGATGCTCGCCGCGACGATCGTGCCCTCGTTCCTGCAACCCTTCGTGAGCGTGCGCCCGGCGGACCCGACGCCCTCGCCCGCTCCATCACCCACCCCGGGCGACGCGGGGGGAGTGCAGGGCAAAACGCTCAAGCTGCGTCACGCGGTGTCGCCGGACCAGATCGACGCACGCTTCCGGCCGTTCATCGGCGAGAAGCTCGTTTACGTGGTCAACTTCATGGGCCTCATCAAAGCCGCGACGGTCGAGGTGACGCTCAAGCAGGGCATCGGCGAGGAGATCATTTCCGAGCTCGAGGCCAAGGCCACGGGCATGGTGAGCTGGGCGTCGAAGACGAAGCGCCAGACGATGAAGACGCGCCTGCGCATTATGGACACGGGCGGCGGCAAGACACGCCTCGTTCCCCTGTCGTTTTCGCGCGAATCCGAACGCCCCGACCGCAAGTACCGGTCGCTGCAGCAGTTCGACTACCGGCGCGGCTACTGGTACGTGACGATCGAGATCAACGGCAAGCGCAAATCGCGCAAGCGCAAGAAGATCCCAACCGGCGTGTTTTACGAGGACTTCGTCGGATTCGCGTACAACCTGCGCGCCGGCGTTTACGGCGCCGCGAATCCCGGCGACGTCATCAAAATCGAGGGCATCCCGTACAAGGACGTCTCGACGTACACGATCCGAGTGGCGAATCAGAAGGAATGGGACGACGAAGCCAAGTGGATCGGAGATGTGCCCGGCGCGAAAAAACTCGGCCTCGTCGAGATCAAGCAGGAGATCTTCGGATTCAAACCCGGGCTCGCCAAGGTACTGATCGACGACAAGTTGGTCCCCGTGGCGGCCAAGGTCTCCGACGTCGTGTCGTACGGCGACGTCTCGACGCGCCTGGTGGAGCGCAAGAAAGCGTGAGGCGTGCCGCCGTCGCGGCGATCGGAGTCCGGCCATGTGTCCACACTCCTCGCATCCCGCCGGTCCAAAACCTCCGGAGCCGTTTGTCGAACGCCGCCATGCGCCCGTCGGTCCCACGGCTCTTTCCGTGGACATGCACATCCACACCAATTTTTCCGACGCGCCCAAATGCACGCTCGACGCCATTACCGAGCGTTGCCGCGAAACCGGCGTTGGGATTGCCGTGTGCGATCACAACGAAATCCGCGGCGCCATGGGGCTGATCGAACGGGGCGAGGTCCTGTGCGTGCCCGCGCTCGAAGTCGGTTCGCGCGAGAAGCTGGAGTTTCTGGCCTACTTCGAAGACCCGGCAAAGCTGGAGAGGTTCTACAGCCGGGAGGTCGAGCCCTACAAACGCGCGCGGTTCTTCACCAAGCTCGACCGGTCGTTCACGCACCTGATTCCCGCGGCCAAGGAGTCCGGCGCGCTCGTGTGCCTTCCGCATCCGTTCGGCCCTTCGTACAAAAACGTGAACCACGGGCGCGAACGCAAGGCCGCGCTCTTCGACCCGCACATGTTCCGCCATGTGGACCTGATCGAGGTCATCAACGGCCATATGCGCGACCACCGCAACTTCAAGGCGTACATGCTCTCGGAGGTGTTCGAGAAGAACGTCACGGCAGGGTCCGACGCGCACCTGCCCAAGGACATCGGCACGATCTACCTGCGCTTCGACCGCGCGATGGACCGCAAGGGCGTGTACGACCTGCTGCACTTCCCCATCAAGGTCGGCATGACGACAACCTATCGCTTCAGCAATTTCGCGCGCACGGCGGCGGGGGTGATTCCCAAACACCTGCAACTGTTCATATCGAAAAAGAGACAGCGTGAATGGGTCATGAAGTACGACGGCGGCGGGACCTGAGGCGCGCCGAGCGCGATCACCGGCCGCCCGCTCAGTGGACCTTCATCTTCCCCAGCACCACGCCGACGGTCTCGAACAGAATCTTGATGTCGAAGCCCATCGACATGTTCTTGATGTAGTACAGGTCGAGCTGGAGTTTTTCCTTCGAGTCCTCGAGGCTGGCCCCATACGGGAAACGCACCTGTGCCCAACCCGTGATGCCCGGCTTGACCACGTGGCGCTGCGAATAAAACGGAATGGTCCGCGCGAGCTGCTGAACGAAGAACGGGCGCTCGGGGCGCGGGCCGACGAAGCTCATTTCGCCGCGCAGCACGTTGATGATCTGCGGGACTTCGTCGATGCGAAACCGCCGGATCACGCGCCCGATGCCCGTGACGCGCGGGTCGTTTTCCTGCGCGAACTGCGGGCCGTCGACCTCGGAATCGGTGCGCATCGAACGGAACTTGAGGAGTTGGAACGTCGCTCCGCGCAGCCCCACGCGCTCCTGGCGGTAGAAGATCGGCCCCGGGCTCGTGACGCGGATCAGGAAGGTGACGACGGCGCAGATCGGCGCGGTGCCGACGAGCAGGCCGAGCGATGTGACGACATCGAAGACGCGTTTGGCGACCTGCGTCATGCGGCTGACGACGAAGCCCTCCGAAAATATGAACCAGCTCGCGCGCAGACCCTCGATGACGATCTTGCCGCGAAACTGTTCGTGGAAGAGCGTGCTCTCGACGATCCGCACGCCCATGACCTTCGCCTCGAGCAGCAGGTCGAAGGGCAGGTTACCGCGCGCCTCGTCGAGCGCCACGATGATCTGGTCGACGTCGCGCGACCGGCAGATGGCGACCAGTTCGTCCGTGCCGCCCAGCACGTGCGCGCCGTGCTTGAATTCGCGGCCGAGCAGCTCCCGTTTGTTGCTCACGATCCCCGCGACGCGGTAGCCCGAGTTGCGGTAACCCGCGATTTCGTCGAGCACCACCTCGGCGTTCCGGCCGTCGCCGAGCACCAGCACGATCTTCGCAAAACGCACGTCGGTGGAGAACACGCCCCATAAGAGGCGGTATGCGGTGGTCAGCACCATCGTCAGGGAGATTGTGAGCGCTAAAATGCCGCGCCCGATCACGAGATCCTCGAACAAGAAGTAAATGAGGGTCAGAACGATCAGCGCGACCGCGTGCGTGATGAGCAGGCGCAGCACGAACTCGCGCAGGGAAAGATGCAACGTGATTTCGTAGAGATTGAAGTAGTGGAAGGTGAATTTGATGACGGCGAAAAGCAGCAGGACGGGCCCGGCGTCCTGGGCGATCGACATCGGGAAGGGCTCGATGAGGAACCGGATGTAGCAGGCCCCGGCGATGGCCGCCAGGATCAGCAGGTCCTGAAAAAAGCCGAACAAAAACGCCCGGCTGCCCTGTCCGGTCACGGGGCCACCTCTCGCATCCCGAGAAAAATTCCTTCGCAAAAAACGGTCAAAGACGCGGGCGGATTATGGGCGACGCGCCGCGAAGCGTCAATTGCGTGGCCGACATTCGCGCGCGGAAATTCCGCTGAAATCCCCGTGCGTTAACTCTCGCCGTCAATCCGTTGCGAAAATTTCACGCCGGCGCGGCGCTCACTCCTCCGGCCCGAAGCGGCCGATCGTCGAGTGTAGGCGGATGATCGGCGCTTCGAGGAACCACGCGTGCGGCGAACCGACCGGCGCGGACTGCGCGGCCACGCGCGGCACCCACCCGGCCACGGCGCTCTCACCGCCGATCGGGAATGGCTCGATCCGGTACCCGCTCGCGTCCATCACCTTTTCCGCGATGCGAAGACGCTCACGGATCGCCGGCGTCATGTCCACGAGACGCTCGTGCGCGTCGGCCCAGCCGATGAACATCATCGCGTCCGTCACCTCGAGCCGCGTCACGGCCCCGAGCTTTCCGACGATCGCGCCCGGCTCGTCCGGAAACATCATTCCGCCGATCACGAGCGACCAGCGCGTCTGGTGCGTGAGGTCGTAACGATAGACGAAGTCCAGGTGCCCGGCGAGCAGCACCGTGCGGTCGATGCCGTCATCCACGAGGTAGATATCCGTCTCGTCCTTCATGTCGCCGTAATGGCGCGCCAGTTCGTCGCCGATCGCCGCGATGCGCCGCCCGCGTTCGACCGGCACGCGCGAGCGGTGCGTGTCGACGATGGACCAGAAGACGGTCATGGCGATGAGCACGGCGGCGAGCGTCACGCGCGAGTTGATGGCCCGAAAGACGTCGCCGAAAATCAGCGCGGCGCAGACCGCCGGGGCGAGATAGGCCACGGCGAGCGTCGGCATGGGCTGCGCGGGATCGGCGAACTCGGCCGCCGACATGGCCACGGCCACGGCGAACAGGCCCAGGTTCGCGAGGCGCCTGGGGTCTTCGAGCGACCGGTACACCCCGGCGATGTACACGCAGCTCCCCAACACCACGGCGACCAGCGAGGTCCACGCGCCATCGAGATCCGGCGCCACGGTGCCCTTGAAGGCATACAGGTAGGCGCGTACGAACTGGCCGAATCCCGGCGTGACGGCGGCCTCCCATCCGTTGGTGGGCAGGCGCGAAAGGGCGAGGGCGAGGTTGAATGAGACGGCGGGAATGGCGACGATCGCGAGCGCGCCGGCCCGGCCGAGCATCCGCAGGGGCGGGCCGTCGCGGCGGCAGACGATCTCGACGGCGGCCATGAGCGCGAAGGCGAAGATGCCGATACCGTCGCACGAGACGGCGAGGAAGCCCAGCAGGGCCGCGCCGATCAGACGCGCCGATCCCCCCAGCACGACAAAACGGCGGTACATGAAACCGGCCTGCAGCGCCCAGAACATGGCGAGCAGTGCCGGGCCGTTCGCGAGCGCGCCGTGGATGTCGCCGAGCGCGGGGAAGAGCGCGAAGACGAGCCCCGCCCATGCCGCCCGCCGGTCGCGGTACATGGCGGCGGCGAGCGAACCGACGCTCCACGCGCACAGCACGTGCAGCAGCACCGCGAGGCCGAACTGCGCCGAAGGATCGGGGCCGAACACGAGGATCGCGAACACGTGGTAGATCCACACGCCCGGCAGGAAGGTGCCCGAGGTGGCGAGGGCCGGGGCGGCGATCATCATCGCCGTTTCGCTGTAATGCGGAAACCAGTCGGCGAGAAAGCGCGCGGCGTTGGCGCGCACGATGTCCATCTCGTCTTGAAAATGGCTGTCGGGCGCGAATCTGAATGTCCACAGGGCGACGACGGCGATGACGAGGGCCACGGCAATCGAAATGCCGTCGGGGGGACGTTCCGTGGAAACGTTCACCGTCATCGGCGCGGGCGCCAAGGGGGCTCCGGCCCGTTCCTCAGCGTCGGTTTGCACGGCTTCGCCTGGCAACGAGGTGCTCATACAGCGAACGCAGGTCCTCTCGCAGTTCGGGTTTGTCGGCGAGACCTGGGCGATCGAGCACCCGGGCGAGCCGCGCCTCGTCCTCCACGGTCAGAGGAACACGCTCGATGACGGCCCGCCGCGGCGCGCGACGCGACCCGACGACGAAGCGGATTCGGCGCACGATGCCCGGGCCGAGCATCTCGGCGATGCGGTCCACGAACGGCTCTTCCAAATACTTCAGCTTGTCGGCCCAGGTCGAATCCTCGCATTCCACGAGCAGCGTGCCGCCGCGCAGGGAACACGGCCGGCACATGCGCGCGTTCGATTCGCCGACGATGCGCGGCCAGTCGCCGAACAGGCGCAGCCGTCGATGCAGACGCCCGAGACGCAGCGACTTGAGGGCATCCTCGAACACGCGCTCGATGGGCCACGGATCGGCCATCCCGGTCCTCGCCGCCTTCACGGCGGCGCAAAAAGGGCGCGACATCCGCCGCGCCCCGTGTGTGCGAATCTCGGATCAGATCTTCAGGGCCTGTTCCAGATAACGGGCGGTGGCGGGATTATCCTTCTTGAAAGTGTCCCATTCCGCGACGCTGATTTGGGCTGGCTCCTTGCCGGTGGACAACCGAATCTGCCGGTACGCCGCCTCGACCAGATCGCGGTTGACCATCGCCATGCCGAGTACCGCGCCGGCGATCTCGCACACGCCGTTCACGAAATCGACGCCGAAAACCGCCTCGATGCCGTGCTCGACGAGAATCCCGCCCAAAAAGCCGATCGTGCCGCCGGCCGCCGTTTTCGTCAGATTCGCCATCGCATCCTCCTCGTTCGAAACGAAGAACGCTCTCCATCGCAATCGCGCACCGCCGCGCCGGGTTTCACCCCCGTGTCGCGGTCATCAGTGAGCGGATTTTATGCCAAACCGCCCAATCGGACAATGACGAACGCGATGTTGGTTATTAGATGTCGGATTTCGGCGCGCGCGGCGAGATTTCACAAAACGCTCGCGGTCGAACGCGTGGCGCGTTAGGATCGACCGAACCCGGGCGGACGACATGGGCGAGACGGACAGAACGACTAAGGGGCTCATGATCGCGGCTGCGCTGCTGGGCGCATGCGCGGCGGTCGTGTTTGTTGTCGTCGCGGCCTCGCGCGTTGCGTATCCTTACGAGATCGAGTTCCAGGAGGGCGACGTTTTTCTCGCGTCGCTGCGAGTATTGGACGGCCGACCCATCTATCCCGATCCCGACACCGACGCGACGCACGTCCCCGTGCTCTACACGCCCTTCTTCTACATCGCAGGGGCGGGCGCGATCGCCCTGCTGGACAACCTGTTGGGCAAATCGCTCGCGGCGTGCCGTGCCGTGTCGATCCTTTCAACGCTCGTGCTCATCGCGATGATTGCGCACCTGGGGCGCCGTCGCGCGGGATGGTGGTGGGGCATCGCCTGCACGGGTGCGTTTTGCGCTTTTTACGCCGCGTCGGGGTGGTGGTTCGATCTCGCCCGCGTGGACATGCTCTTCCTCGCGTTCGTGGCAGGGGCGTTCGTGCTCATCGACCGGGACGTGACGACGCGGCGCCTCGTGCTCGCCGCGGCACTGCTGGTCGCGGCGATCTTCACCAAGCAGGTCGCCGTGTTCTTCGCCGCGACCGCGTGTCTGGCGGTCTTCCTGCGCGCCCCCCGGCGCGGCGTGGCCCTCGGCGCGGGGATCGGCGCGGCGACGCTGGTGATCGGCGCGTGGCTAAACGCGGCCAGCGACGGACAGTTTGTCTTCTTCACGCTCGTTGCCCCGCGCTCGCATCCCGTGCATCTCGAACGTCTGCTCGAACCGTGGGGCCTCGCGCGCGCGGTGGGATGCCTCGCGCTGGCGTGCGTCGCGGCGACCGTCGCGAACCGGGGGCGGGGCGATTCGGCTGACGCTCCGTGCGGCGCGCGGTTCACCTGGGCGCTGTTTCTTCTGGCGGCGCTACCCGCCTCGCTGCTGCCGTGGATCAAGCAGGGGCACTATCTCAACAACTTCATTCCGATCGCGCTGGCCCTCGTCCTGACGGCCGCGTCGATGCGACCGACGATGCTCGCCGCCGCGCTGCTCGCCGCGCAGATGGTTGTGACGTGGCAGAGTCCCACCGGGCAGATCCCGAGCGCCGAACGGCGTGCGCGCGGAGATGCCTTCATCGAGCGCCTTCGCGCCGAGCCGGGCGACCTGTACGTGATGGATCACCCTTACTACGCATGGCTCGCCGGTCGCGAGGTGCTGGCCAAGGGCATGTTCATCGCCGAGGCCGAAAAGGCGGGGCGCATGCCGCCGCGTGCGCTGGCCCGGAGGATCGACGCGAACGCCTTCGCGAAGATCCTCGTCGATGTCGAGCCGCCCTTCGATCCGTTTTCGAGCCGAATTCTGCGCCGGTACCGCGTGGCGGGGCCCATCGACGCGCCCGAGCCGCTCACGGGCACCCTCGTCATGCGTCCGCGCCTCGCGCTCGTCCCGGTCGAGGTGATCGCGTCGGTCGAGTTCGGCGACACGCCGCCGCCCGGTTGGGCCGCGCAGGGCGACGCGTGGATCTCGCCGCCGCTGCCCGCCGCGTCGAGCGTGAGTTTCGACATCGACGCGGCTTCGGGAACCGTCGCGCGGCTGATCGGCGGCGACGGCAAGGCGATCTTCGCGACACGCGGCGTGCCGGATTCGCCGCCCATGCGCGCGCGGTGGCCGCTGGACCGCTGCGCCGCAGCTCCGTGTGTCCTGCATTTCTCGAATCCGATGACGAGTCGACCGAACGGGGTGACAGGCTTGCAGATCGAACGCTGAAGTTCCCCTCGCGGTGCGGGCCGGGCGGTGAATCTGCTTTACACCGGCGGAATCGGCGGCTAAAAATGCGAGGGAATCCGTCAGCACCGGGCCCATCAGGAGCGCGCGAAGATGACCGTCAATATCAGTCAGGCGCTCGACGTGATCGAAAAACAGATCAAGGAGATTCGGCACGAATACGAATTGTACTTCGCCGGCGAGGTGCGGATCGAGCCGCAGAAGATGCGCACCGAGCTGCAGCGCGTGATCGGCAAGCTCCACAACTCGCACATCCCCAATACCGCGCAGCGATTTCGGTTTCAGAGCCTTCAGGCCTCGTTCAATTCGTATCAGCGATTGTGGGACCGCACGCTGCTTGAAATCGAACAGGGCCGCTACGCGCCGCACCGATTCAAGGTGGAACACAAGCCCGATCCCGACGCCGCGCCGCCGGCGGACACGAAGGCCGTGCGCGACCTCGCGCGGGCGCTGGAAGCCGACGATCATCCCTTGGCCGCGTCGAACGTGGAAAAGCTTTATCGCGAGTACGTCGATGCGCGCGGCAAGACGCAGGAAGCGGGGAAGGTCTCGCTCGACAAATTCCGCCAGTCGCTCGAAAAGCAGGTGCCCGCGCTCGAGGGCAAGCTGGGCGGCAAGGTCAAATTCAAGATCGCCATCGAGGACGGCAAGGCCAAGGTCAAGGGCGTGCGCGGCTGACGCGCCCACGCCGACGCTCCCTTCGTGAACTCGGAGTGACGCCATGAGGCGCGCGCCGTTGCTCGCGGTGCTGGGTCTCGCGACGATCGCGTGCGTTTCGATCGCCGCCGCGGGCGAGGTGAAGCCCGCGCGATTTTCGAAACGGGGCTGCGGCGCGATCTTCGACACGCGCACGGGTCTGGCGTGGTATCTCGGGCCCGACGAACCGGTCGACGCGCACGAGGCGAGGGCGTTCGTGGATGGGCTCACGGCGTGCGGCGGCGATTGGCGGATGCCGATGATGAAGGAACTCGAGGCGATCCGCGAACCGAACAAGCGCGCGGGCCGCGGCTTCGCGTTTCAGGGCATCATCCACGAGGCGCATCTCGATCCGCTCTTCGCGGGCATCGGCGCGGGGGTCGAGGTCTGGGCCGCGGAGCGCGCACCCGACGGTTCGGGCTGGGTGTACGACTTTCACCTCGGCATCAAGAAGAACAAACCGCTGCTCTATGAGTGGCGCGCTCGTGCATTCGCCGTGAAAGAAGCCGCCGCGTCGCCGCCGGGTCCGACGCCCAGCCAGGTTCCGAGTCCGACGCCGGATGGGGAATCCCTCACCCCGCCCCTCGACAAGCTCGGGGTACCCCTCTCCCATCCGATGGGAGAGGGGCCGGGGGTGAGGGCTCTTCCGGAGGCCGCGCGGTGAAATCCGCGCACCTCGTCGTCTCCGCGCTTGCCGCGATCATCCTCGTCGCGCTGATGTCCGCGTCGGTGCGCGACACGTCGCCGGTGATGGACGAGCTCGTCGGCCCCGCCGTCGGCGTTGCCGAGCTGCGCGACGGCGACACGGGTTTTCGCGACGTGCATCCGCCCCTCGCGCGGCACCTGTTCGCCTTGCCGCTCTTCTCCACGTCGCTGCGCATGCCGTTCGATTCGTCGAGGTGCGCCGCGTTCGCCTCCGAAACGCTTTGCGCGAACCATGCCGCCATCGGCGCGTTCTTCGCGAAGTCCGTCGACAATCCCGATGCGCTGCTAACGCGCGCGCGAGCCGTGAACTGGGTCTTCGCGGCGCTCGCGATGATCGCCGCGGCCGCCGTCGCGCGGCGCGTCGCGGACCTTCGCGCGCAGGTGATCGTGCTCGCGCTCTTTCTGACGAGTCCCGTGTGGATCTCGAACGGCGCCCTCGCCACGATCGACATGCCGTACACGGCGATGTGCGTATTTGCGTCCGCGGCACTCACGGCTTTTCGCGGGAGCGGCTCGCGCGCCCTGTTCGCCGCGTTCGTCGTCGCGAGCGCGGCGGCGTTCCTCGCCAAATTCGCCGCGCTGCCCTGGCTCGGTGGCCTCGCCCTCGTCGTCGTGCTGGACGCCGTCGCGAAGCGTGGACCCTACGAAACGCTCTTCGCCGGACGCGTGCGCGGTGTCGCCGCCGTCGCCGTTGCGGCACTGGTCGCCGGGATCGGGGCGTTCGCCGTGATCGGCCTATACGCCACATTCGTGCCCGGGCACGACCTCGCGGACAGCTTTCGCATGATGCTTTCGCGCATGAACGACGGGCACGGAGCGTATCTGTTCGGGGAAATCTCGAAGTTCGGCTGGCGCGGGTATTTCCCGGCCGTGTGGCTGCTCAAGTCGCCGGCGGGAACGACGGTGGCCGTGCTCGCGGCGCTCGCGATCTACGCGCGGACGGCGCGGCGTCATCCGCCGGACGATTCCGCGCTCGCGCGGAACGCGCCGCCCGACCTCGCCGCGTTTGCCCTGCCCGCGGTGGTCTTTGGCCTTTTCGCCGTGATGTCGAAGGTGAACATCGGCGTGCGTTACCTGCTGCCGATCTACCCGGCGATCTTCATCGGCGTCGGCGTCACGCTGGCCCGCGCGGTGGACGCGGTCGCGGAACACGTCGGCCTGCGCCGCGTTCCGGCGTTTCTGATCGCGTTCATGATCTCGGCGAATCTCGTCGAACTGATGGCCGTTCATCCGCGAGAACTGAGCTTCGTGACCGTCGCCGCGGGCGGCCCGGCCCGCGCCGCGCGTTACGTTTCCGATTCCAACGTGGACTGGGGACAGGATCTGCCCGCACTGCGCCGGACGATGGAGCGCGTCGGCGCGCCGCGGGTCGTTCTCGGCTGGTTCGGCGTCGCTCCGCCGGAGGCGTATGGAGTGCGTTACCAGCCGCTCGTGTCGTATTTCGGTGTGTCGAATCCCGATGAAGAGAGCACGGGCGAAGTGCCCGACTGGCTGGCCGTCAGCCTGAGCTTCACGACGGGGCAGTACGTGCCCGATCTCCTGTGGCTGCGTGACCGCGAACCCGACGCGCGCGCGGGGTGGTCGATCCTGCTTTACGACTTCTCCCGCGACGCGAATGCGCACCGCCGGCTCGCGGAAATCTACGAGCGGCGCGGGTTCCCCGTCACGGCGGCGCGGCATCGCGAGCGCGCCGTGCGGATCGAGTCGGCATCGGCGAACTGAGCGCGCGCGGGCGCTCAGGGCGGCGAGATCTGCACGTTGTCGAACAACAGCGTGCCGGTCACGCCCGCATCGCCGAACGTCGCCACGCTGACGCCCTCATCGAGGCCCGACACGACCGAGAGGACCTGCAAACCCGTGCACGGCGTCGCCGCGCCGTCGATCGCGACGTCGTACGTGTCGGCGGAGTGGTTGAACGCGATCTCGAACTCGTACCACTCGTCTTCGTCCACGTCGGCGCAGTCGATCCACGTGCCGGGCACGTTGTCCCACGCCAGCACGTCGCCGTCCTTCATGTCGAGGATCACCTGCCAGTACACCACCGCGCCGGTCGCGGCATACGTGAAAAAGCGCGATCCGTCGCCTCCGGCGAGGCCCCACTCGAAACGGATCAGCACGTCGTTGGGCCAGTGGATGGGGTCCTCCGCGGTCGCGAGGGCGTAGGTGTCGTGCGCGCCGTCGGGGCTGTCGTTGTCGTCGATCATCTCGAGGAACATGCCGCCCGGTGGATCGGCGCGCGTTTCGACCGTCGGGATCGTTCCGCCCCAGGGGTCGCCCGCCACGAACCACGGCGCGCCCAGCTCGTCGCCCGCGTCGTAGTCCTCGAAATCGTCCCAAAGCCAGATGCCGTAGTTGCGCGTGCCGGACGCACTCTCGTTTTCGGCATCGTCGGTGGCGAACCAGCGCAGCGTTGTTGAGCGCTCGATCGTCACGACCGCCGGGCTGTCCACGCTCGTCGTCGAGCCGCCGCCGACCTGCGGCGCGGAGCCGTCCGTCGTGAAGTGAATTGTCGGCGTGGGATCGATGTCGTCGACGCAGGTGATCGTGACGGCGAGCGGATCGATGTCGCCGGGCGCCCACGGACCGGCGTAGTTGCCCGACGGCGTGTCGATCTCGCACGTGGGTTCGTTCAGGTTGCCGGAGTCGTCATCCGCGTCGTCATCGGCATCGTCGTCCACATCATCATCCGCGTCGTCATCGGAATCATCATCCGAATCGTCGTCGGAATCGTCATCGCTATCGTCGTCCGCGTCGTCGTCGGACGTATCATCGTCGGAGGTATCATCGTCGGAGGTGTCGTCGTCGGAGGTGTCGTCGTCGGAGGTGTCGTCGTCGGAGGTGTCGTCATCTGACACATCGTCATCCGCTGTGTCGTCGTCCGCATCGTCGTCCGCGGGCACGCGGTCGGCGTCATCATCGTCGTCGCCGCAGTCGCACCCCGCCGTGCCCGTCATGACGAGCGCGAGCACGCATAGCGCCAGAAGGTATCGCATCATCGACCTCGCCGCCCCGGGGAAAATTCAACCGCAAATAACCAAGTCAGTTTACACCCGTTGTCACGGGCGAACAAGAAAATCTTGACGGGCGAGGAGAGGAGCGCGCGCGTGTTGCGATGTTGCGATGTCCGTGCCGCAAGCGACAGCGCGCGGGCGTTGCGGCTCATCAATCCTTCCGGACAACCCGCGCACTTCGTCCCTCGGATGCACTCGGGACTTCGTTTGCGGCTCGGACGGGCCAAAGTGCGCGTGCTAGCCGGTGGGCGGCAGATCCTTTGCGCACCGGAATCCGTCGTCCACGTGCGGCGTCGGTGCGAAGTGCTGATGCAGCGAGGTGCGGTCGAGTCCGTAACGCGACGCGAGCCAGCAACCGGGCTTCTTGTCATCAGGTTTCTGCGCGTTCTTCGCGGTCGGCGTGAGGTGCGCCGCGCCGCCCGCGATCATGACGCGCAATTCCCCATAACACTCTTCATCCCAAGGCTCGTCGATCCACTCCGAGACGTTGCCGACCATGTCGCACACGAACTCGTCGGAACGCCCGCCGACGACAGGGAAGCAGCAAGCCCCGGTAGGTTTGACGCCGAAGGTGGACGTCGCATGGCAGCCGTGTTCGGCCCAGTCGTCGCCCCACGGCCAACTCCGCGCCGTCGCGCCCGAAAACGCCGCCTGCCACTCGGCGAGCGTGGGCAGGCGCTTGTCCACCTTTCGGCACGCGATGCGGGCGTTTTCCTGCGAGATCTGCGTGAGCGGCAAAACGCCCTCGCGGGACAGTGGCTTCGGCGGATCGGGCCGCGCCGTCTCCTGCGTCCACGGGCTTTGGGACGACTCGGTGGCGTCGGGATGCGAAGCCTCCCAACGATCGACGCAAAACGGCACGACCGTCACGGTTTCGACCTTGCGTCCACCCCAGCGCTCGCCCTCGTAAACGACCTCGACCGCGCCGCCGGGAACGTACGCCATATCGGGCGGGCAGGGGGACGGACCGAGCGCTTCCACCTGGGGTGTTGGCGACGGGGCAGGGGACGTGGGCTGGGCGGGGTGGCGCGAACACGCCGCCGCGAGCACGACAATGAACGTGAGGAGGAGCTTTCGGGAGACGGGCATGTCGCGCCGCATTGTGGCGACGCGCGCCGCGTTTGTCACCGGGTCGCGCGGGACGCCGAAGACGGAAATGGCACAGGCGGGGCGCCTGTGCCACATGCGGGCGCTACCGCTTACAGCATCGGATGGTCGACGAGCGCCGCGGTGGCCTCGCGATACCCCACCGCGAGGGCGCGGCGATTCAGCTCGGTCGTGGCCTTGGGCACGTGGCGCAGCGCGGCCTGTTCGAGCGCGGTGCGCGTCACGACCTCGGTCAGTCCGACCAGCGCGCCGATGGCGACCATGTTCGCGACCACCACGCGGCCCAGCTCCTCGCGGGCGATCTGCGTGAAGGGGATTTCGAACTTGTGCCACGGTCCCGCGGGGACGTTCTTCACGAAGAAGCTGTCGACGATGAGGATGCCGTTCTTCTGCAAATCGTCGGCGTACTTGTCCATCGACTCCTGGCTCATGGCCAGCAGCACGTGCGGTTCCTCGACCTTGGGATAGTCGATCTCGCCCTCGGCGATGATGACCTCCGCCTTGGACGAGCCGCCGCGCGCCTCGGGGCCGTAGCTTTGCGACTGCACGGCGTTTTTCGCGTCGTACATGATCGCCGCCTCGGCCAAAATGATGCCCGCCAGAATCATGCCCTGCCCGCCGGTGCCCGCGAGCCGGATTCCCACTTCGCCGTTCCCAATGATCGCCATTTCAGGACTCCGATAAAAAATCCCGCCGGGGGGACGTCAGTGTTCGGACGGCGCGGACATCGCGCGTTCGATGACCTTGTGCTGCTCTTCGCAGTATTCGGGACGCTGGACGTCGAGGAACACGCCGATGGGGGTTTTGCCCGCGCGCTCCTCCTCGCTCATCTTGTTCCACTTCTCGAGACGCACCGTGTTGTCCTTGTAGCGCTCGAGCATGTCCACCTGGCTCTTGAACGAATTGCGCCGCCCGTACGCGGTCCAGCAGTCGCACATCACGTCGACGACCGAGAAGCCCTTGTGCGCCAGCGCCTGGGCGAAGATCTTGTCCATCTGCGTCACGTGGTAGGCCGTCGTGCGCGCGACGAAGGTCGCCCCAGCCGCCATGGCGAGATTCACGGCGTCGATCGAATTCTCGATGTTGCCGTAGGGCTGCGTCGTCGTGGTCGCGCCGAAGGGCGTGGTCGGCGAGGTCTGCCCGCCGGTCATGCCGTAGATGTTGTTGTTGAAGATAATCAGCGTCATGTCGATGTTGCGCCGGCACGAGTGCAGGAAATGGTTCCCGCCGATGGCCAGCGAGTCGCCGTCGCCCGACACGATCACGACGTGCATGTTCGACTTCACCATCTTCACGCCCGTGGCGAATGCCAGCGCGCGACCGTGCGTGGTGTGCAGCGTGTTCGCGTCGATGTAGCCCGGCAGCCGGCTCGCGCAGCCGATGCCCGACACGAAGCACATGTCGTCCTTTTGCCAACCGAGCGAATCCACCGCGCGCAAAATGCCCTTGGTCACGATGCCGTGCGAACAGCCCGGGCACCAGATGTGCGGCAGGTTGTCGTTGCGCAGGTACTGTTGATAATTGAACGTCATCCCCGACTCTCCATCGCGCGCGCCGGCGCGCGGGTGTTCCTGTGTTGTTCGTCCGACCTAGAGTTCCTTGACCGCCTTGATGATCTGCTTGGGCGAGAGCATCTCGGTGTCGACGCGGTTGACCGCGATCACGGGGCACGCGCCCCCCGCGAGCCGTTCGACCTCGAGCACGATCTGTCCCATGTTCATCTCGGGAACCACGATCGCCTTGGCCTGTTTCGCCAGCTTGCGGATCTGCTGCTCGGGGAACGGCCACATCGTCTTGAGGCGGAAGAGGCCGACCTTTTTGCCCGAGGCGCGCAGGCGCGTGACCGCCGCGCGAGCCGCGCGGGCGGAGGAGCCATAAGACACGAGCACGATCTCGGCGTCCTCCAGGTCGTAGGCCTCCCACTTCACGATGTCGTTGAAGCCCATGTCGATCTTGCGATGCAGTCGAAGGATTTGATCCTCGATCACCGCCGGGTCGTTGGTCGGGAAGCCGGTTTCGTCGTGCGCGAGGCCGGTGACGTGGAAGCGGTAGCCCTCGCCGTAGTCGGGAATGACCGGCACGAGCGAGCGCGGCACCTGGTACGCCGAGTAGTCGCCCGCATCGCGGCGGGGACGGCGGCGGTTCTGCACGTTGACCGTGGCGGGTTTGGGCAGGAAGAGCCGTTCGCGCATGTGGCCGATGATCTCGTCGGCCAGGAGGATCACCGGGGTACGGTAGCGTTCGGCGATGTTGAACGCGCGCACGGTCTCCCAGAACAGCTCTTCGATGGAGTCGGGCGTGAACACGACGATCGGATGGTCGCCGTGGGTGCCCCAGCGCGCCTGCATCACGTCGCCCTGCGAGGGCTTGGTCGGCACACCGGTCGAAGGGCCGCCGCGCATGACGTTGACGATCACGCACGGAATTTCGGCGATGCATCCATAACCGATGTTCTCCTGCTTGAGCGAGAAGCCCGGGCCGCTGGTGGCGGTCATGACCTTCGCGCCGGCGAGCGACGCGCCGAGAATCGCCGCCATGCTGGCGATCTCGTCTTCCATCTGCAGGAAGTAGCCGCCGAGCTCGGGCAGTCGCTTGGCAAGCGTCTCGGCGACCTCCGATGACGGCGTGATAGGATACCCGGCGTAGAACCGGCAGCCCGCGTAGAGCGCGCCCTCGGCGATCGCGTCGTTGCCGCTCATGAGCTTCAGGCCCGGCGTGAAATTCGCCTTCCGTGCGCCGATGCCTCGGCTGTTGTCGAATGCCTGCATCACGCCACCTCCCCGATCAGAATCGCGAAGTCGGGGCAGCGCAGCTCGCACAGCATGCAGCCGTTGCAAAGCTCACCCTTGACCACGATCACCTTGCCCGACTTCATCGCGAGCACGTCCTTGGGACACGCAACCACGCACAGGTCGCAGCCCTTGCAGTACTCGTTGATGATCGTGATCGTCGGGGGAGCCTTCTTCTTGCCCGTGCCCGCCGCACACTCGGAGTCGTCTTTTTGCGGCACGGCCGCGGCGACCGCGGCGGCTTCGACGGTCGGGCTCTCGCCCGCGCCTGGCGCTTCTGACATATCCCGTTCTCCTTCACGGCCGCGGCCGGTCTAGGCCGGGCGCGGCGACCCGAAATTACCGGCGCCCCACACGGGCGCCACTCGTCACGAAGCCGTTTTTTTCCAGCGCGCGCGGCCGTCCTGATACAGGTCTCCGCCCGCCGCGTCGTGCACCACCACGACCGGGAACTCGTCGACAGTCAGCTTGCGCACCGCCTCCGCGCCCAGGTCCTCGAACGCGATCACCTCGGCCGCCGTGATGCGCTGGGAGATCAACGCTCCCGCGCCGCCCGTCGCACCGAAATACACGCACCCGTGTTTTTGCATGGCCTCGCGCACGGCGGCCGCGCGCGCGCCCTTGCCGATCATTCCGCGCAGGCCCAGTACGATCAGCGTGGGCGAGTAGGCATCCATGCGGTACGCGGTGGTCGGTCCCGCCGACCCGATCGCATAACCCTCGCGCGCGGGAGTGGGCCCGACGAAATAGATGACCTGACCGTCGACGTCGAAGGGCAGGGGTTCGCCCTTTTCGATCGCGGCGACGAGCCGAGCATGAGCCGCGTCGCGCGCGGTGTAGATGACGCCCGACAGAAGCACCCGGTCGCCGACGCGCAGGTCGCGCGTGGCTTCATCGGTGAGGGGAGT
Organism: Deltaproteobacteria bacterium; assembly: GCA_020845895.1. Taxonomy (NCBI): domain Bacteria; kingdom Pseudomonadati; phylum Myxococcota; class Myxococcia; species Deltaproteobacteria bacterium. The sequence continues at coordinate 28,685 of JADLEX010000036.1, forward strand.
CGTCAGACGAATCACGCGGTCGCCGGTCGAAGTGTCGCGGTCGCCGGTCATAGGACGACCTCCTTGTGCCGCGCCGAATGGCACTGGATGTTCACGGCCACGGGCAGACTGGCGATATGGCACGGCATCGTCTCGATGTGCACCGCGAGCGCGGTCTGCGTTCCGCCGAGTCCCATGGGCCCTACCCCGAGCGCGTTGACGCGGTCGAGTAACTCACGCTCGAGGTCCGCATAGAACGGATCGGGATTCGGCTCTCCGACGTGACGAAAAACGGCCTTTTTCGCCAGAAACGCACACTTCTCGAAGTTGCCGCCGATGCCGACGCCGACGATGATCGGCGGGCAGGGGTTGCCGCCGGCCTGGTCGACCCAGTCCACGACGAATTTCTTGACGCCTTCGACTCCCGCGGACGGGGGCAGCACGCGGCACATGCTCATGTTCTCGCTGCCGCCGCCCTTTGCCGCCATCGCGATCGTGATCGTGTCGCCCGCGACGAGTTCCACGTGGATCATGGCGGGCGTATTGTCCTTCGTGTTGACCCTTCGCAGCGGGTCTTTCACGAGGCTCTTTCGCAGGTATCCCTGCTCGTATCCGCGACGCATGCCGTCGTTGATCGCGTCGGTCACGAGGCCGCCCTCGACGCGCACGGCGTCGCCCAGTTTCACCAGGAAAACGGCTACGCCGGTGTCCTGGCACAGGGGCAATTCGCCGCCCCGGGCGATCTTCGCGTTCTGCAGAATCTCGTCGAAAATCTGGCGCGCGACGGGCGATTCCTCGCGCTCACGGGCCGCCTTGAGCGCACTTTCCACGTCCTCGGGCAGCTCGTAACACGCCCGGACGCACAGCTCGGCGACCGCATCCACGACCGTCTGGTACGGAACGGTTCTCATGGCGCCGGATTATATGATCTGGATCAGGATTGTCTACATGGAAATGGACTTCGTCTGGAGTTTTTGTAAAAAATCTTCCAAACGGTACGTCGTGGACCTTGCGAAAGGAGGGTTCGGAACCGGGGTTTCTACTGCTGATTTCGCCACTGGGCGGCGAGTTCCTTCGATTTTTTCAGATCGGCGTAGCTTTCGTCGAGCCGCCCCATGGCCTCGTAAACCTTGGAACGCATCTCATAGAGATTCGGATTTTTCGGCGACACCGCGATGGCTTCGGCATAAACGGCGAGCGCTTTTTCCGGGTCCTTTCGCGCCATGAAGACCGACGCCTTGGCGATGTACGGCTCGATGTAGCGCTTTTCGACCTCGATGGCCTTGTTGAAGTCGGCGAGCGCGGCGTCGAGGTCGTCCTGCAGGGCATAGGCATTGCCGCGCATGTACAGCGATTCGTAGTCTTTCGGCTCCATCGCGATGGCTTTGCCGAACTCCGCCACCGCCTCGTCCTTCTTGCCGCGCGCGGTCAGGACCATCCCCAATACCTTGCGGCTCTTCGCTCCATCGCGCACCTTCAGCAGCGCTCGCGCCGAGGTCTCCGCGTCGGCGAAACGGTTATCCTGAAGCTCGGCCATGGTCCTCTCGAACCACGCTTCCTCGCTCGCCGGCGCGTATTCGGTTCCCTTGGCGAAATCGCTCACCGCGCGGTCCAAGTCTCCTTGAAGTTGAAATAACTTACCCCGGCGGATGTAGCAGGACGAGAATTTCGGCGCGAGCATGACGCAGCGGTCGAGATCGGTCCGCGCTTCGCCCGAACGCTCCTGCATGAGATAGACCCCACCCCGGCCCAGATACGCCTTGGCGCTGTTCGGATCGAGTTCGATGGCCTTCTGATAGTCGCGCTCGGCCTCGGCGAATCGCCCAAGACGCAGGCGCACCTCGCCGCGCGCGATGAAATACTCGGTGTTCTTCGGCTCCATGCCGATCGCCGCGTCGAGGTCGGCGATGGCGTCGTCGAATCGCCCCTGCGCCATGCGGATCGCCCCGCGCGCGTAATAGAGCTCGCCGCTCGCTTCGGCCGAAATGGCCTGCGTGGCGACGGTCTCCGCGTCCTTGGGCTGACCTTTTTGCAGGAGCACGATCGACTTGTGGCCGAGCGCCTCCGCGAATTTCGGTTCGAGGGCGAGCGCCTTGTCGAGATTGGCGAGGGCCTTGTCGATGTTGCCCATCGACGACTCGGCCTTGCCGAGCAGAAACCAGTAGTCGGCGTCGAGCGCGTCGCCGCCGGCTTCCACGGCCTTGAGCTGCGTCATCGCACCGGCGAAATCGCCCGTCGCGAGTTTCTTCTCGACCTCGGCCTTCCAGCCGGTGTAATTCTTGGCCGCGTTCGCCGCACCCGCCCAAGCGACGCACGCAAACACCATCGCCACGATCGCGATTCGCTTCATCGGAAATTCCGCCCCTCGAATTGCGCGAATCCTAGTCGCCTCGTGCGCGCGCGGTCAACACCCGCAGCCGTCGTCACCATCGTCATCGCCACCCGCGGAAGGAGCGGGCGCCGTGTCGTCGTCCGTCGCGGCATCGTCATCCGTCGTGTCATCGTCGTTGGCGTCATCGTCGGCCGTCGTGTCGTCATCCGTCGCGTCGTCATCGGCATCGTCATCGGACGCGTCATCGTCCGCGTCGTCGTCCGTGTCGTCGTCCGTAGGTTCGATCAGGTCGTCGTCGCCGTAAGGCCCGTCGCCCGGCAGCAGTCCGTAATACACGCCGAACCAGTACGCGATGAGGTAGTCGAGACCCGGGCCCGTCTCCGCCGGATTTTCCTCGCCCGTGCATTCGACGTGGTAGGGACTGCGTTCCCACAGGTGCGATTCCCAGCAGCGGTTCTCGACCTGATGCGCCTCGGCGGTTTGCGGGTCGATGTCGAACCCCGTGAGCTGCTCGATCCAGGGATTCGCCGTGAGAAGTTCATCGGCCCACACCGAGAAGGGATCGAGCGGCAGAACCGGACACTCGACCGCGCGCCGGTAATTGGGCGCTTCGTTCATCACGGTCAGACCGTGGATCACGTCGTCGCGCACCGCGTCGATCTCATCCTCGTCGCAGCCGCCGAATCGAACGCACTGCGCGTACCACACGGCGTCGAAAAACGCGGCGTGCGTGTTGACGACGTTGTAGCGGACGTTCACCTCCCAGATGCGCCGCAGGTGCTCGCCGCGCTCGCGGTCGGGCCACAGACGAAAGATCGCCTGCCACACGGGGTGGTTGTTGATGAACGCGTAGTAGTCGAAGTACTTGTTGAACCACGAAAAGGTCGAGAGCCACATGTAGGTCTTGTTGCGCTCGTACTCATCGTCGCGAAGCTGTGCGATGTCGGCGTCGCCTGTCACGTGCGCGGCCTGCACGAGAATCTCGAGGCGGATGTCGGGCAGGATCTCGGCGGCGGAGTACGTGTCGCCCCAGGGGTCGATGATGATCCAGTTCTGGGCGTCGAGCGCCTCGACCATTTCGACGAAATCCTCGCGGATCGTCTGGCGCATCGCCGCCGCATCGTCCTCGGGGTCGTCGCGCAGCGCGTCGTAGGCCCACGTCAGGCCCCAAAACCACGTGATGTACTTGTCACGCACGTTGTGGCCGAGCCAGAAATCATCCGCGTATTCGCCGGTGCCGTCGTAGCGGTTGTCGCCGCCCATCGACTCGACATTCCACGGCGCTTCGTCGATGCCGGCGTAGCGCGCGATGTAGCCCGGATGACCCGTGATGTCGTGCAGGATGTGCAGGTAGTGGGCGATGCGCAGGATCTCCGCGCGCGCGAGCGCCTCGCCCGTGACCATGTAACGCAGGGCCTGCGTCGTGAGGTAAAAGCCCGTCCAGTCGCCGCTGTCGCCCGAGCCGACGGTCCGGTAGATCTCCTGCCGCGTGCCGTCGGTGAACATGATGTCGCTGACGCCGCCGAGGCCGGTGGAGTGCCACTCGCGCAGGAACGTCTCGTAGTCGTTCGCCTTCTGGTGCAGGTACGGATCGAAATCCGCGGCGAATCCCGTTGACGCAAAGACCGCGAGCATCACCAGCGCGGCCGCAATCGAACGTGTCATGCAACGCACCCCCACGCGAAACGAGGCATTCTTGTCGCTACGCGCGAGGGTGTCCAGCGCGAAAAAGAACGGGCGCGGTCGAAACCGCGCCCGTCGTCGAGTCCGATACTTGTGCGATTACTTGAACGCGAACCAGTCGATCGCGCCGACCGAGTCGTAGATCTTGTCGCCCACGTCGGAGATCGTCACGATGATCGTGATCGTGCTCATGTCGGCGGGCAGATCCACGGTTGCGGTCTGGCCGACGTTGGTGTCGGCGGGCACGCCGCGCGGCGTGGTTTCGTCGTCCGATCCCCACTTCAGTTTACCGTCGAGCTTGCCCGGGCCGTTGCTGTGCGGGGCGGCGCTCGTCGGGTTGTACACCGCGTCGGTCGACACGCCGACCTGCGCGATCGTCGCCGCCGCGTCGGCCGCGAGGATCGCATCCCAGTCGTCATCGAGCGCGATGTTGTTCACCGTGCGGTTGACCAGGTACGACGGCGCACCCTGCACGATGACGGTGAGAATGTCGTTGTAAACGCTGCCGACCCACTCCTCGTATTCCTGGCTCAGGAAGTTGTACGAGAGTTCGAGCTGCGTCGCGCCCGAGGGAACCGGCGTGGTGTAGGTCATGGTGCAGCTCGCCACCGTGCCCTGCAGCGCGCCCGAGGAAAGATACAGGTACATGGATTCGCTGCCGCCGGGGAACACTTCGCCGTAGGCGTCGCCGCTCGTGCCGTAGATCTGGCAGTCGCCGGTCACTTGCCAACCGGCCAGCGAACCGTCCTCGAAGTCGATCACGCCCATGTCGTCGTCGTCGGCATCGTCGTCCGCGTCATCGTCCGCATCGTCATCCGCGTCGTCATCCGCGTCATCGTCGGCGGTGTCATCGTCGGCGGTGTCGTCGTCCGCTGTGTCATCGTCGGCAGTGTCGTCGTCGGCGGTGTCGTCGTCCGCTGTGTCATCGTCGGCGGTATCGTCATCGGCGGTGTCGTCGTCGGCAGTGTCGTCGTCATCGTCGTCGGCCGGAACCGGCGGGCAGCACTCGCAAACGCCCGCGTTGACCGCGTTGGTGCCGTCCTCGAACTGATCGCTTTCCGGCGTGCCCTCGGCATCCTTCGGGTTCGGATTGGTCGCCGTGTCGGTGACCGGAGCGGCCGCCGCGCACGCGCACTCGTCGTTGGAGACGGTCACCGCGCCGGGGACGCCGTCGAGCGTCGGCAGCGCGAAGGAGCCGTCGTCCGCGGAGTAGGTGAAGAAACCGCCCGCCGTGATGACCGCGAGCGCGCCGGAGATCGGCTCGCCGCTGCACTCGACGGTCCCGTGGATGTAACCGTTGGGGTTGTCGGCGTAGAAGATCGCGTACCAGCCTTCGCCCGACTCGCCGATCGAGTCGCCGAGCTTCTCGATCGTCTCGGTGTCGAGCTTCAGGACGTTGTCCTGGATGATGAGCTTGTTCGCGTAACGCAGGCGCTTGCCGAAGCCGGCCAGATCGTCCACGCGGGCGAAGGCAATCATGTCGTTGATTTCGGACAGATCGATTCCCTCGATCTCGTCGAGCAGCGTCAGGTCGACGGCGAAGTCGTCCTCGACGAGATCGACCTTGTCGCCCTTGAGCTCGACGGCGAACAGGAAGTGCCAGCCGTCCGGGACCTCGATGCCGAGTTCGTCAGAATCGAACTCGATTTCGAAACCCAGGGCGTCTTCGAGCGCGTCTTCGGCGTCCTCGGCGTCTTCGCTCGTGCAGCCCGCAAAGGCCAGCAGCGCGAACATCGCGAGGAGCCAGGAACCGTACCGTAGCATACTCATCGTAACCCTCCTTGGGCTAATGGTTCTTCGCCCCTGGTCCAACCGCATGGACATTCAATGGCGCTATCAATAATTACAGGCGCAGCCGTTGTCAACGAAAATTTCGGCGCGCTCCGAGCGAACGCGCGGGAACCAACGCGTAACCGGCTGATATTGCTGGGAAAGTTTCTCCTTGTGATTTCTTGGCGGCGCATGCCGCCCGAATGACGCGGTCGATGAAAGTCATGACCCACGGTCAACCACCGCAGCCAAACCCGTCAAAACCGGACTGGTCAATCAAGCGGGGGACCGCTCGAAAAACGTCAGCACGCCCGTGAGCTGGTCGGCGAAAAACGTCGAATCCTCGTCGCCCCGCTCCCGCAACCGCGCGCACGCTTCATCGAAACGTCCGCGAGCGCGTTCGTCGCCGGAAAGAATCGCGGCGATCGCCATATAGCCCGCGTTCATGTCCTCGAACGCGGCGGACCCCGCTTCGAACGCCGCGTTGCGGGCGAGTTCGAACGCCTTGCCCGCAGGTTCATACTCTTCCATCGCCAAATATGCCGCGCCCACGACCCACTGCGCCGCGGACATCTTTTCGGCATCGACCCCCAGTTCCATCGCGAGACGCACGTGCAGGTACGCGGCGTCGAGGGCGATGTGGTTCGTCGTGTCGGTCGTGACGATCAGCGCGTCGTCCCACGCGGGCCAAGCGAAGCTCGCGAGGTTGTAGGAGAGCGACATGGCTTTTTGTCGCAGGGCGCGGGCGGTTTCGGCATCGGATTCGTCCATCGCCTTTTGCAGACAGAAGTGGATACCCGCCTGTGAGGCGAGAATCACCATCGGAAGGTCTTTTTCCTTCCAGTACCAATCTTTCACGAGATCGAGAAACAGACCGGCGGCGTCGATCGGCGAAGCCGCGTTGATGATGAACTCGGCGGCTTTGCGGCTGTCGCCCGCGTTCATGAGACGTTTGGCCTCGGCGAGCACGTCTTTTCGTCGATCGTCTTCCATGCGCTTTCCCCGGGTTGAGAAGGACGTCACGCTAGCCGACGGGCGTCGCCAATGCCATGAGCATTTTCACGAAACGCAGACCGCCGTCAGCAGCTACAGCCGCCCGTGTTGTCGTCGTCATCGCCGCCCGTTGCGTCGCCATCCGCGTCGTCGTCCTCGGCGTCATCGTCCGCGACGTCATCGTCGGTGGCGTCGTCATGCGATGCGTCGTCATCCGGATACCAGTCGTCGTCGGCGTCGTCGTCGGTGTCGTCATCGCCGGGGATCGTGGTCGTCGTCGTTGGTGACGTAGTTGTTGTCGTCGGCGCGGTCGTGGTGGTCGTGGTCGTGGGAGTCGTCGTGGTGGTCGTTGAGGAGTTCAACCAGGGTTCGATGCCGAGATCCCAAGAGCGGCTGAACTTTCCGAACTCGTCCGTGCCGTTCATGTTGGTGCACCACGCGCTGCCGCCGTAAAGCTGGCCCACGACCAGCATGTCGTCGTTGAAGAGCGGCGAGCCCGATGAACCGCCCTCGGTCGATCCGTCCGTGTAGCGGACTTCCCAGAAGTTCGTGTCGCCTCCGACCTGATCGCCGAAGGTGATGCGCTTCCACGCGCCGTCCGGATGATGGACGACGGTGATGTCCTCGCCCGACGCGAGCGCGTCGGTGGTCCAGCCCAGATAGGTCGGTCCCGCAGGTGGGTCCTCGTCGAGCAGAAAGAGGGCGAAATCGGACTGCGAGCTGTGCGCGAGCATCTCGGAGCCCGCCGAGTTCGGCAGGGTCACCGGATTGGGAACCGACCCGTCGCACGAACTCGTATGGTAATTCCACACGACGATGATGGCGTCGGCTTCCTGCTGCGTGTTCATGCAGTGGTTCGCCGTGAGGAAGTACGGGGCCAGCGACCCCGAGACATCGGAGAGCAGGCTGCCCGTGCAGATAAAAGTGCCCCACGGATCGGCGAGCCAAATCCAGCCCACGCCCTTTTTTACCGCGTTGCCGTCGGTGAAGCAGGTGGGGTCCGAGTAGCAATCCTCCTCGGTCGCGAGGTCCTGAAGCGGCAGGATGTGCGAAATCTTATCGATCAGGTTTGCCGGGGGCGCGTCGCCGGGCGTCACGACCTCGATCGTCATCCGGTCGCCGGGGACGATCGGCCCCCAGAAGTCGGCTGTCGTGGCCGTGCGCGTCGTCCGCACCATGCGGGCCACGCCATCCGCGCCGATCACCCAAATTTCTCCGCGCCGGACCGATCGCGTGAAGTGCGTGCGCAGGTACTCCGCACCCGGCGACGAGATTTGCGCCATCCACGAAACGAGCCCGTCGGCGCGCGCGATCCGTGTCCAGTCGCCGGCATGGAGAGTCGGCGCATCGGCGTGAATGCCCGCGGGGGTGCGTTTGCCGCCGCGCGCCCAGACGCCTTCGCCGAGCTTCGCGACGCCGCGCGCGAGCGCCGCGTCACTGACGCGATGCTCCCGAAGCACGGGTCGCCGCGCTTCCGCGAGGGGGGCGTAATCCGAGGTGGGGGTGGCGATCACTTTCGCGGGAGCGACGCGCATCGGCGCCGAGACGAATTCGTCCGCCATCGCGGGAAACGCCATGAAGAGGGACATCGCCAGAAGTAGGAATCGGGAAAGCATCTGGGACCTCATGTCAGGTCGTTGGTCGTTGGTCGTTGGTCAAAACACGCGAGTCATCCTGAGCGCAGCGAAGGATCTGGTCGGAGCGCGCCGCAAGATCCTTCGCTTCGCTCAGGATGACAAACCGGCGTCATTCGCGTTCCCACACAGTTCGCCGGTGGTCTTTGTCGCCACGCCCGTCACGTCAGACCTCAAGCACCAACCCCCTCGCCCGCTCAACACCCGCAACAGCCGCCGTCGTCGTCGTTCTCAGCCTTCAGCGTGTCGCCGCCGTCGTCGTCATCGTCGTCATCGAGAATGGCGGGCGGATCGGCGGGGTCCTCGGGTTGCGGGTTGTCGTCGGCGTCGGGCCCGATGTAGTTCGCCAACCCGTCCGCATACGAGCGGCTGAGCTTGCCGTATTCATCGATCTCGTTCATGTCGGAACACGACGCGTAGCCGCCGAACAGTTGTCCGACGACCTGCTTGTTCGCGTTGAACAACGGCGCGCCCGACGAGCCGCCTTCCGTCGAACTCTCCGTATAGCGCACGAACCACCAGCTCGAATCGTCGCCTTCGAGCACGCCGTGCGAGATGCGCTTGAACGCCCCGCCGGGGTGGTGGATCACGGTGAGTTGTTCATCGCCGGCCAACGTGTCGGTCGACCAGTCGAGGTACTCGGCCACGGACGGCGGGTCGTGGTCGAAACGCAGCAGCGCGAAGTCGGACTTGTACTCGCCGGTGCCGGTCATGTAATCGGCGCCGACATTGTCTTTGAGCTGCGAACTCGGGATGAGCGGGCCGTTGCAGGACTGCGTCTCGTAGTTCCAGTACGCCTGCACAGTCGAAGCCGTCGCCTGATTGCCGACGCAGTGATGCGCGGTCAGAAACCACGGAATGCCGGTGTTCTTCGCGTCGCCGATGAGCGAACCCGTGCACACGGCCGAGAAACCCTGCGCCTCGAACTCGTAATAAGCCACGCCGCGACGAACACTTGCCCAGTCGTCCTCGCACACGGCGTCGATATAACAGCTCGCTTCCTTCGCGGGGCCGCGCACGTAGGCGAACAGATCCTCGAATCCGTGCGCGACGCGCACCACGCGCAGCGGCGGCGAATCCGCACCGCGCCAGCGCAGCAAAGCGGCTTCGCCTGGTGTCGCGGGCGACCAAGCTTCGGTCGTCTCGGCGAAACGCCCGGCCTCGATCGCGTGCGACTCGCCGTCCTCGCCTTCGATCGTCAGTTCGCCATCGACCGCTCCCGTCGCCCGCACCAGCACGCGCAGAAACCGCGCGCCGTCGGACACGACGACGGCCGTCCACTCGCCGCCCTCGCGCGTCCAGGGCGTGCGTTCGTCGATGTCGATGTGCGCGCCGGTCACGTACATCTTGTCGGCACGCGCCGCGCGTTCGATTTCGAAGCGCGCGCGGGCGTCTTCGATGCGTTCGGGATCTATCCGCAGCGTCGCATTCAAGCCATGCCCGAAAGTCCACGTTGCGGCGCAAATCACCGCGGCGAGCGTGATCGCGATGATCCCTCGGCGCTTCAACAGCCGCACCCGCCATCGTCGTCGTCGTCGTCATCGTCATCGCCGGATGCGTCGTCATCGGTCGGCGCGGTGTCATCGTCGTCCGACTGATCGTCGTCGGGGAACCAGTCGTCGTCGTCATCCGCGTCGTCATCGGTATCGTCGTCGGGCGGGATGGTCGTGGTGGTCGTGGTCGAGGGTTCGCCGTTGTTCAGGAATTCACTCGCGCCGAGGTCGTAATCGCGGCTGAATTTGCCGAACTGGTCGGTGCCCTGCCGCCACCAGCAGTACGACGTGCCGGTCGAAAGCTGCCCCACGACGAACTTGTCGGAATTGAGCAGCGCCGAGCCCGACGAACCCTGTTCGGTGTTGGCCTCGGTGTAGCCCACGTTCCACTTGTTGCCCCAGTCGCCGTCCTCGAATCCGAACGCGATGCGTTTCCACGATCCGGCCGGATGATGCACGACGCTGATGAGTTCGTCCGTCGCGAGAGGCTCGGTCGTCCATCCCAGCGCCACGGAGCCGGCGGGCGGCTGTTCGTGCAGCAGCACCAGCGCGTAATCGGACTGCGCGTTCGACGCCTTGAAGTCGGAGCCGCTGGTCGCGGGCGTCGTTTGCAGCGCCGGCACCGCGCCGTTGCAGACGGAGGTTTCATAGCGGAAGTACGCCACCAGACTCTCGGCCTCGCCCTGATCGCCCATGCAGTGATTCGCGGTGAGCAGCCACGGTTGGCCGGTTTGCGCCGTGTCCGCGAGCAGGTTGCCCGTGCACAACCACTGACCGAAGCCCGACCCCACCGTGATGAGGGCGAGGGCGCTCTGGACGTCGGCGTATTCGTCGTAGCAGGTCGGGTCGAGGTGGCAGTCCTGCTCTTTGGGTTCGATGCGGAAGTCGACATCGCCATGCACCATGCGATCGACGCGAAGGTCGGCGGGCATGTGCGCGGAAACGACCTCGATGGTGGTCGTGTCGCCGAAGGTCAACGCACCCCACGCGCCGGGTTCCGATGGGCTCTGGCGGCGGTCAACGACGTCCTGCATCTGCCGGTCGTCGTTGCCCCACGCGCGCACCGCGTAGCCGAGAGTGCGCGGCGACACCGCGAAGTGAGGACGCACAAACACCGCGCCTTCGCTGCGGATCGACGCGACCCAGCGTGATGCCCGGGTCGCGCTCGGCACTTCCGTCCAATCGAGCGGTTTCGACGCGTCCACATCGACGATCACGCCGATCTCGTAGCGACGCTCGTCGCTCGATTCCGCCGCGCCCGCGCGGGCGCGCTCGAGACGTTCACGCTCGATCTCGCGGGCGGGAAGGTCGCCCAGCTCGGGCGCAGGACGCTCCGCGGGCACGGGTCCATCATTCATCACATACGATTCGGCGCGCACCGCGCCCTCGGCCGAATCGTCCGTTGCCGCCTGCCAGATGCCGTAGCTCGCGAGCGCGAGCGCAAAGATCACCACCCATGACCATAGACCGCGATTCACGATGTCTCTCCTTCGTGGCCGAAATCCGGGCGTCATGAGGCGCGCAAACCGACGCGTCGGCATGCCCCCGCCCGACAAGCCGCCGGATCATGCCGCGTTCGCCGGGTCAAGGCAAGGATTTTTCCGTTTCGTACGTCATCGTACGGGGCGGCCCAGAATGCGCTCGTAAAGGTAGAGCGCGACTCCGACGCCGAAGCCGATCACAGAGTAGACGTACGCGAACGAATGCATGAAGACGAAGCCGACGAGTCGGACGAACCCCAGGTGACGCAGCGCACATCGCCAAAGCGACGCGTTGAGCGAAAGATAGGCGACGGCGGCGACTGCCGGGCCAAACCACGCGTTTTGCGGCAACAGCACCCACAAGGCGGCAAGCGAGAGCGGGAACACGAGCACGAGCAGGATCGCGGCGGCGATGTTCGTCGCGCGCAGGTTGAGGTCCGAATAGAACACGTTTCGCCGGGCCATGAGCAGCGTCCAAGGCACGGCGCGATCCCAAAAATCGGAACGGACGAGGCTGGCGAACGTGTACGCCTTGAGGTGGCGCACCTGCATGTCGGGGTCCAGCTCGATGCGTCGTCCCGCCGACGTCAGCCGGTATCCTAGTTCAATGTCTTCCACGGAACTCGCCCGGTAGCTCTCGTCGAATCCTCCGGACTCGCGAAAAACCTGGGTGCGGATTGCGCCGCAGCCGCACCAGAAACTGTGCGCGTGTCGGCTCGACGTGACGTGCGTGTGATGGTGAACGAGGTTTTTGTAAACGCTCGCGAAGTGACCATCCCCCGGTAACGGCGTGTAAGCGCCGAAGCACGCGTCGGGACCGTCGGGGCGCTCCAGAGTGGCGACCGCACGTTCGATCGTGTCCGGCAACACCTCGACGTCGGCATCGAGGAACATCAGCACCGGTGCCTCGGTATCCCCGGCGCCCCGGTTGCGCGAAACGGCGGCCCCGCTGCGGCGTTCGTTGGACAGGGCGATCACGCCTTCGTGGCGGGCGACGATGGACGCCGAATCGTCCGTCGAGCCGTCGTCCACGGCGACGATCTGCGTGCCCGGCGGGGAGTGCGCGAGGATCGTCGCGAGCGTCGCGCCGATGGTCGCCGAGGCGTTGTGGTAGGGAATGACGACGCGCACCCGGGCGACCTCGGTCATGGCGTCGTCCGGCGCGCGGGACTATCGACCGAGGATCTTTTGGTAGTCGGCTTCGAGTCGGCGATGAAGCTCCTGGAGCTCCCCGAGCAGCGCCTCGGCGCCATCGAGTTTCCCGCTCTTGCCCTTGGTCTCCATGCGGTAGAACGCATCCTGGACCTGACCGAACCCCATGTTGCCGCTCATGCCCTTGAGGGCGTGCGCGACGTAACAGACCCGTTCCGCGTCGCCGGAGGCGACCGCCTCCGCGAGCGAATCCATGTTCGGCGCGGCTTCCTGGAAGTAGCTCTCGAGCAATTCGTCGATGAACGCGCGGTCGTCGCCGAAGCGCTCCATCATATCGTCGAGATTGATCAAGTCGAGCGTCGGCCCGATCTGCGCGTCACCCATCACATCCTCCAACGGCCCTGGTCCTCAACCTCATCTGCAAAGTTCCCGGTCTCGCGCCGGTGCTCCGATCGCCCCGTGGCGAATTCGGCGACGGAGACGAGTGAAAGCATTATGATCGAATCGCCCTATTTCCGACAGAGGCGGCGGAAAATGTTGTAATAACCTCTCGAACTTCTTCGAGGTCGATCTCGAAGAAGTTCGGCGAAACGGGCCGTTCCCTGTGGCGGTCTTACAGAAATCGCCGTCGTTGCTCGCCGTCATCGGCCACCTCCACGTCCGACCGTCCGGTCAAGGCGTCGGTACGCTCGGGATCTTCTTCGCGTATCGGAACGGTCGGATTCGAGAACGAGCAAAAACTACGGAAGCAGCCCCAGCGCGGTCTGCGCGGCGGTATACCCGGAATGCAGCACGGCGGACTGGCCACCGCCGGGAAAGGTCCACGCGCTCGCGAGGTACAGGTTCTCGAGCGGCGTTTCGGCCGGCAGGCGTTCGAAGAGGCTCTGGTCGGGCGTCGTGTGCCAACCGAAGATCGATCCTCGGGGATTGAGCGTGAAACCCCGCATCGTGTGCGGCGTGCCGACGTCCACCACCTCGATGTGGTCGCGAAGTCCCGGCACGATCTCGTCGGCGCGATCCACCAGAATCTCGGCGATCTCGCGACGGATTTTGAGGTACTCGGCGTAACTCGTCGGCAGGCCCCATCGGTTTCGCCAGTCCCACGGAAGCCGCGTCGTGATGGCGATGACGTTCTTGCCGGCCGGGGCGGCCGTGCGGTCGAGCATCGAATAGTTGACGATCGCCATGTTCACCTTTTCCGGCACACCGTCCGTCGCATACGAAAACCCCTCGACGGCATCCCACGTCTTCGAAACCGAAATTTCGGCGACGCCGTCGAACAGCGGTGACAAGTCGGTATCGACCCCCAGCCACACCTGCACCGCGGACAGCCCCACCGTCATGCCGTGGATGTCGTCCACGTAGTCGTCCGGCCAAGGGGCCTCCGGCGCGAGTTCGTCCACCAGCGACAGGACGTTTGCATTCGCAATGACGATCTGAGGCCGGTAGCAAACGTCATCCTTCGTGCGAACCTGCACCACGCGATTCGCTTCGGTCTCGATCTGCGTGGCGAGCGTGTCGAGACGCAGGATGCCGCCGTTTTCGACGAAAACATCGGCGAGGGCGTCGGCGAGCGCGCCCGAGCCTCCCTCGAAGTTCCACCACCCGCCGATGTGGTAACCCATCCACATGACGTTGAAGAACATCGCCGACTCCTCGTCCGGCGGCGCGCCGGCGAGCATCGCAAGCGACGTCCACACGGTCCGAAGCCGCGCGTCGTGGATGAAACCGTCGAGGAATTCGCCGAGCGTCATCGACATGTACCCCGCCATGCGGGCGACCGCGCCGGCGTGCGCGGCGAGGATCGCCAGCAGCTCCGGCGTCTCGCCTTCGTACTCCATGCGGATCATCGCCTTGAAGACGATGTCGAGTTCGTACATCTCCATGAAGAGCTGATCGATGCCTTCTGCCTCGTCGGGATACATCTCTTTCAGGTCGGCCCGGAAGGTTTCGACATTGGCGGGCACGTCAAACGTGAACTTGGGGTATTGGAGGCGGATGATCGATTCTCCGCGCACGGGCAAGACGCGGTTCCACACGCCGAGCCGGCGCAGCAGCTCGATGTTCATCCCCTGCCGGTTCTCGTCGAGCCCGTCGAAGCCGTGCAGCGACTGCTCGAAGCGGTAACTGCTCCGTTCGAACCGGCCCATGTACCCGCCGACCTTGTAGTGCTTCTCGATGAGCACGGTCTGAACGCCGGACTGCGCGAGCGTCACCGCCGCCGCGAGCCCGCCGCCTCCCGCGCCGATCACCACGGCGTCCACCGCCTCGGTCTTCATGCACTCGGGAAAGGTCAGGAACTTGTGGCAGACCACACAGTCGTCCGGGCTGCGAAAACCCGAACCGGCGTGCCGGGCGTAATGACAGTCCGCGCAGCCGTCGGTGTCGTGATCCATCCACCGGCCCGCGGCGCCGTTGCGCCCGTGGCAGGTCGCGCAGATCGGCGAGCGGTATCCCGCCTCGTGGAAGTCGCCGTGGCAATCGGTGCAGTCAGCCCGGCCCCAGCCGTCATGATCCTTCGTCAACTGGACGATCGTGAGCCCGGGGGTCGCGCCCGAGAACCCGTCAGGCAAGGGCCGATGCGCTTCGTCGTCCGCGAGGTCGTCGTCGGTGTCGTCATCCGTGTCGTCGCCGTCACGGTCGACGTACACGGTCTTGGTTTCGCCCGAATCGCACGCGACGCCAAACAGGGACACCGCGATGGCGGCGGCGAAAACTGCCCGGATTCCTGGCGTCATCGGCGAACGGCCTCCCCGGCCATATTCGGTCACCGGCGCTCGTCGGTCAAGAAAAAACGATGTTGATATCCGATATCTAGTCGATGGGGGCACGTCCCGCCGAGGAACCCTGAACGTTCGTTTTGATCGATGGATTTATCTTATTTAATCTATTTGACCGATCAATGGGGCGGACTTATGTTTTGACAAGCCCGCCGGAAAACGCGTCACGACGGGCGAAGAAGACGAACCGGCCGCGCTCCTCTTCGCGAGGACCCGGGTGCCGCGCGGCCGACGCAGCAACCCCGCCCACAATCCTCGGCGCCCTCCCGCCCCACCATCTCACCAACGCATCCCGCCCCCGCCCCGTCGCCAGAGGACGACGGGCGCGGGTTCGCCTTTGCGTCCGTAAGCAGCTGAAGATTCAGTAAGCTTTGACCGTAATGCCCAGATTGATGGTGCCGTTCCGCTGCAGAAGATCGATCAGAGCACCCATGGTCGGATCGAACTGTAAATTGCAGAAAGGTCGATGATTCGCATTGGCGTCGGTCGTATCGAAAAGGACTTCCATCAGCGGTTTCGCTCCACGGCCAATGCGCACCACCCCGACATATAGGCTCATGGGCGGCACGCGTTCGGCCAGTTCCAAACGGACCCGCCCCAACGTCGGCGACGTGGGACCGAATGGGATTTCCAGGTCGGCACCGACGTAGTCGCCGACCTTCGCGAACCGGGTGCATACGGTCAAACCGCCTTTGGGGTCGGTCAACAAGCCACGACGAACCGCCCCCGCGTACGCTTTGAGCAGGTCTCTTGCGAGGTCTCGGGAGTTCTTGAGAAAGTAACTCAATCTCGTTCGAAGATTTTCGTGGACCGCGGCAATCAGATACGACGGAATGAGTTCCGGATACCTGGATGTTGGATCCGCGGGAAGCGACATCCGATGAAGCGGCGACGGTGCCGACGCCTTGAGGCGCACGAACCTTCCCGATGGGTCCGTGCGAATCTCGAACCGCACACTTGGCCCCAGATTGTCGTCGTGGAGATAGAGATGGCGAATGCCGCTGTCCTGCAGATTCACGGAACCGGCGGTCGGCACCGGCGGCGAACACTCCCGGAATCCCACGGCGCAAACCGCGTGATATTTATCGGAGGAATTCCCCACGCGACCGCCGATCAGGACAGGATAACCGGAGCGAATCAGTGTCGCCACACAGGCGGAGAATTTGTCGCGGGTGAATCCGCGAAGATTGCCACGTTGATAGTCCCCCGCCACAATCTCGGGCTCCAGCCCGGACTCCTTGATCGCCTCTCCAGCCTGTTCGACCGTCAGCCCGTCCGACGGAAACACGCGCGACCCGAGCGACGCCGTGCGATGCGCGTAACGTGTGATGTCTGCCGTGGTCGGAATCGCGTGATGCGCGTCGAACGCTGAGGAATGGAGCATCGACCAAAGCGCGACCGTGGCGCATGCACTGACGCCGGTGTCCTGTTGCTGCCACGCGATCCCCTTCACACCGAGAGTCAATCCCGCGACGAGACATTCGTAGACTCTCGACGGCTTGGTGACTCGCGGAGTCGTGAGCGCGGCGGGATCGGGATACCAGGACAGCACGGTCCGGCCCAGCGGCGCAGTGGGAATGGGTCTGAGGACGACGAACCCGCGATAATGCTCCCGCATTCGTCCGAGCGCGTCCGCATCTCCACCGAGCGCCGCTTCCATTTCCTTTCGGTCGACAATGTAGCTGAAAAAACGGCACCGTCGGCAGCGATTGATGTATCCATGCGAGCTCACACCATAAAACGAGGAAAATTCCGAAAGATAATCCCGGTCAAAGTAATTCGGCTCCTCCAGAACGGATTGGACGTTGAGATCGGCCAGATAGTGGCGTAGATAGACGGGCTGCTTTCCGCTGCCCAATGCGACTAGCGGATCGTTCGTGGAGTTGAATCGATGAAAGCCTAACGGCCCCAACGCCGCTTGCCCGCATCTGGGCTCTGGGTTGGCAGTTTCAGAATGTCCGATGTGACCGGAGTCAGGAATGATCGCGAAACCGCGTCTTCCTTGACGGGCCGTAAGTCCGCGAGAAACCGCTGAACCCTAGGATCGGAATCGCGAATCTCGGGAGCCGGCTCGAAGCGACACTGCGACAGCGGCATCGTCCACAGCGAATACTCTGAATTCGATGTGGCAGCCCGGACTTTCTTCCTTTTTCGCGTCGATTTTGTCGCCAACTTGCCTCCCATCGCGATCCAAATATAGGGATCGGAAGAAACCCTGTCAAATCCAACCGCCAACAGACCTCACGGTGAGCGATTTACGCATCCTCACGGTCGATTTTCGTACACCCACGCGCGGATGTCCTCGACGTAGCCGAGGATGAGGAAGGCGTCGTACTCGTACACGGTATTCCAGCGGATGTTTTCCGTGCGAAGAGGCGAGAGGTATCCTGTGGATGACGCCGTCGGGTCGCCGCTGCCGGGCGTGCCGTGGAACCCACCGACGAACTGCTCGGCGTCGGGGTTGTATACGCCGAGGCCCCAGCCGTTGTCCTGCACCAACGCGGCCCACTTTTCGGTCGCGCCGAAGTAGGCCCACGGTGGTCCGGAATTCGCGATCTCCTCGACCGGCCCGCCGCTAAACGGCGCGTTCCCGTTGTACGAGAAGAGCCGATGGAAGCGATCCGTGGTGTAAACGGCCGGCAGTTCCTGATGGCGCGCGCCGTAGTCGGTGTGATCGGCGCGGTTGTTGGTCAGCTTGTAGTGCACCCGGGCCGCATTGCCGTCGAGTTCGATCCATTGCTCGAATACGCATTCGCAGGGCACGTTGTCGAGCGCCCATTGCAGCGGGATGGACTTCACGTAGATCGTCGTGCCGTCGTTGAACTTTTCGAGGACTTCCGACCTGTTGCCGTAGCAGTCGCCCGCGCCGATCGGGTTCCACGGCCAGTCGGGCCAACCCGGGTGCGGATCGCCGTATGGCTGCGGCCCGGAGTAGTAAGACGGCTGAATTTCCCGGCCCTGGTCCGCGGAGTTGACGAGATTGATGTCATGATTTCGGTAATCGGCAAGGTAGGTGATCGCGCCGCCCATGTTCAGGTCGACGCCGATCTTGATGACGCCGTTGTCGATGTAGCTCATCTTCTTCGGCTCGGGACAGCCCACGAGCAGAAGCGCGAAAACGACAAAGGCCGCGAATAACGCTCGACGTGTCATGACCCTGATCTCCACCGATAAAAAACCTGTACGCCTGTCCCGCGCGGAAATCAAATCAACTCCTCGAGGCGTCACAATTCGACGAATGGAACGGCCGTGATGTCCGGCGCGAGCGGCAGGCGTACGGAACCCGGGTACACGACGAACCCCGGCGCGGCGCGGTCTTTCAGGTCGGAGTGAAACGAACGGATTCCCGCCGCCATTTCGGGTCGCGGCGTGGACGAGAGCTTGACCTCGATGGGGACGAGCCGCCCCGCCGACTCGACCAGAAAATCCACCTCCGCGCCCGCGGATGTTCGCCAAAAGTGGATCCGTCCGTCCATTCCGCGATGCACGAGACTTTTCATGATCTCCAGAAAAACCGCCGTCTCGAATATCGCGCCGCCCATCGGTCCTTCGGCCGCGTGCCGGATGTCGCGAAGCCCGACCAGCCAGCACAATGTTCCGACGTCGGCGAAATAGACCTTCGGCGTTTTCACCAGCCGCTTGTTGATGTTGGCGAACCAGGGACGCA
Organism: Deltaproteobacteria bacterium; assembly: GCA_020845895.1. Taxonomy (NCBI): domain Bacteria; kingdom Pseudomonadati; phylum Myxococcota; class Myxococcia; species Deltaproteobacteria bacterium. Next base: position 47,649 of record JADLEX010000036.1, read on the forward strand.
CGACGAACACCTGGGACGACGTTTCCAAAACCGACAGCCATGCCTTGGCCGTGTTGACGGCCACGCCAATGTCGCGCGCGATGTCCGCGATGTTCAGAAGGCTTCCGCTTCGCGCGGCCAGCGAGCGCAGAAAATTCTGAAACAGGCCGAGGTCGCCGACCTGTCGCAGCCCACGCACGTCGCGCTCGAGATAGGTCTGCACATAACCCGCGTGCCACAGGGCGGCATCCCGTTTCGGGTCGGTGACGAGTTCCGGGTAGCCGCCGCGTAAAAATCCGTTCCAGAGAGTCCGACTGGAAACGGCGGGGCGCTCCGTCGCCGGTCGGCGCGTTTCCCACGGCGGCGGCGCATCGGAAAACCCCACGGCCTCTTTGCGGGAAAAGGGCAACAGACGAAGGATCGCGGCGCGGCCGGCCAGCGATTCGGTCACCCGTTCCATCAGCAGAAGGTTTTGCGAACCGGTCAGAAGATATTGCCCCCGCCGGTCGCGCTTCGCGTCGATTCTCTCCTTGATGTAGGGGAGCAGTCCCGGCGCGTACTGCACCTCGTCGAAAATCACCGGCGCCGGATGCATCTCCAGAAAGCCGCGCGGATCGACCGAGGCCGAAGCCCTCACGTCCGGCGGTTCGAGCGAGACGTACTCGTGGCTTTGCGCGAACAGATGCCGCAAAAGCGTGGTTTTGCCCGACTGCCGCGGCCCCGTGAGAACCACGGCGGGAAATTCCCGGGCGGCTTTTTTCACGAGACCTTCGATCGCGCGCGGGCGGTATCGTCGGGTCATGGCGCAACCTCCGATGTGTAATTATGCATTTGAAATGCAAATTTGCAAGTGATCGATACGCCGTCCGCGACCCGAAATATCGGCCGATCCCCCCGCCCGCGATCCACTCGTCGCTCGTCGTCGCTCCTTGAATCCCGCGGGGGCGCGATGCACAATCCCGCCCGATGAATCCCGAGCCCCGCCATACGCGCGCGGCGCGCCGGCTTGGCGCCGCCCTGGTGATCGCGCTGTGCGCGGCGACCCCGGTCCTCGCGACGGAACGGGCGCGGATCGAGGTCGCGGCGTGCGTGGTGGAGGACGGCGCGTATCGCCTGAGCTTTCGGCTTTCCGACGTTTTCACGCCCGAAATGACGCAGGCGATTGACGCTGGAGTGCCGACCACGTTCACGTTCGCGGTCCGCATCCTGCGGGACGTGCCGGGCTGGACGGATGAGCGCGTCGCCGAGTTCGCCGTGCGCCGCACGCTGCATTACGACAGCCTGCGTCAGATTTACACGGTGCTTCTTGGCGAATCGGGGACGACGTTGACCTTCAAGGCCGCGCACGAAGCTCGCGAGCGCATGCTCGTGTTCGATGCGCTGCCGATCGCAACGGTCGGCGCGCTGCCCGCGTCGGGCCCGCTTTACGCGAACGTTCGCGCCGAGATGGAGCGAATTTCGCTGCCCGATTTCCCCTTTGATCTCTCGTACGTCTTCTTCTTCGCGCCGATCTTCGAGTTCAAGACCGCGTGGACGCGCGTGGATCTGCCTGTTGCGCCCGCGCCCGCCGCGCCGCCGGCGACGACGCCGGTCCCGGAGGCGAAGTGAAGACGCCTCGTGACCCCAACGTCTCGTCCGACTCCAACGTCTCGTCCGACCCTAACGGGCCGCGCGATCCCAACGCGTCGCCCGATCCCCGCGAGAGCGCGCGCCGCGTGAAGGCGGAGATGTGGTGGGTGGGCGCGCTCGCGGTGCTGATCGCGGGACTCTTCGCGCTCGAAAAATGGGCGCTGCCGTTGCCGTCGGTCTACAACTTCTCGAACAACGTCGTCTTCTTCGCTCTCATCAACCTCAACGTCATCCTCATCTGCGTGATGCTTTTTCTCGTGCTGCGCAACGTGGCGAAGCTGCTGTTCGAGCGCCGCGCGGGCATCCTCGGCTCGCGGCTGCGCACCAAGCTGATCGTCGCGTTCACGGGCTTCGCGCTGCTGCCGACGGTGATGATGTTTTTCGTCGCGGCGAGTTTCGTCACCCGCTCCATCAACAACTGGTTTTCGGTGCAGATCGAAATGAGCCTGCGCGAGACCCTCGAGGTCGCGCAGACTTATTACTCCACCTACAAGACCTCATCGAAGTTCTTCGCCAAACATGTCGCCCGCGAGATCCGGGAGGGCGAGCACCTCGTCGCCTCCGCTCCGTCGGAAGGGACGAAGCCTGCCGAGTCCGCCGCCGCCGCGCCGCCGCGCGACATCTTCGTCGCGGAGGAACTCGCGAGCTGGCTGGCCGCGAAAAAGACCGAATACAACGTGGACGGCATCGAGGTGTACCGGGCGGGCGACGATCGCCCGATCGCCACCACCGCCCCCGACGAGCCGTGGAACGAACTGCGCCGCCCGCCGTCGGGCGTCGAGGAGTTCATGCTCAAGGCGCTCGCGGGCGAGACGAACGCCGACATCTTCCAGACCGAGCAGGGAGAGACGGTGCGCGGCGTGACCCCGATTTTCGGCGACGGGCGCTCCGTGGGCGCGGTCGTCGTCACCTACAAGGTACCCACCCGCGTCCTGAAAAAGATGACCGCGATCCGCAAGACCTACGAGGACTACCGCCGCCTCGTGCTGCTCAAAGGCCCGGTCATGAGCAGCTACTTCGTGTTTTTCGCCCTTATCACCCTATTCATTTTTTTCGCGGCGACGTGGTTCGGATTTTTTCTGGCGCGGGGTATCGCGGTGCCGATCTCGCGGCTCGCCGAGGCTACCGAGCACGTCGCCGCCGGCGACCTGGACGTGCGCATCGAGCCCGCGGGCAACGACGAGATGAACCGGCTCATCGCGTCGTTCAACCGCATGATCGGCGACCTGAAACAGTCGCGCGAGATCGCCGCCGCCGCCAACGAAGAGCTGCGCGCCGCGAACCTCGAGGCCGATCGCCGCCGCCAGTACATCGAGACCGTGCTCTCGAACATCTCCGCCGGCGTCCTGAGCTTCGGCGTGGATGGCCGCATCGCCACGATCAACACCCGCGCCCGCGAGATCCTGGGCCTCGCCGGCAATGCCGTGGGCCGGTTCTACGACGACGCCTTCGGCGAGTTGCTCGGCCGCGTGCAGATCGAGGACCTGCGCGGCAGCGTACGCGAACAGATCGCGGGCCGGGCCGGAAGCCACGTCGAGCGCGAGGTCGAAATCCAGATCGGCGACGAACAGCGCACGCTCATCGTGCGTCTGTCGGTAGTGCGTTCCACGCACACCGGCGAGGCGCTGTCGGTGGTGATGGTGCTCGACGATTTGTCCGAACTGATCCGCGCCAAGCGCGTGGCTGAGTGGCGCGAAATCGCGCGGCGCATCGCCCACGAGATCAAGAACCCGCTCACACCCATCCAACTCGCCGCCCAGCGCCTGCGAAAACGCTACGCGTCGCGCTTCGACGAGGAAACCGACAAGGCGTTTTTCGATTCGACGGCGATGATCATCCGCCAGGTCGCCGAGATGAAGCGCCTCGTCCGTGAGTTTTCCGACTTCGCGCGGCTCGCCGAGGTGCTCCCGCAACCACATCAGCTCAATGACATCATCGCTGAGACGCTCGTGATGTATTCCGAGGCGCACCCCGAGATTCGGTTCGAGTTCGCGCCCGCGCCCGACGTGCCGATGCTGCTGGTCGATCGCTCGCAGATCCAGCGCGTCTTCATCAACCTCTTCGACAACGCCATCGACCCGTCGGTCGGCGCGGGGTGCGTCGAGATCACCACGCGCCTGGACACCGAGACCGAGGAGGTGTTCGTCTTCGTGGACGACAACGGCGCCGGGCTGCCCGCCGCGTACCGGCAACGCTTGTTCGAGCCGTACTTTTCGACGAAAAAGATGGGAACCGGACTGGGGCTCGCCATCGTGCACCGCATCATGACCGACCACGACGCGCGCATCGAACTGCGCGACCGCGACGGGCGCGGCACCCGCGTGGTGCTGGCGTTTCCCCTGTCGCTCGCCGTCTCGGCGCAGGGAGCCTGACGCGTGCGCGGACACATCCTCGTGGTGGACGACGAACCGGGCATCCGCGAAACGCTTGCGGGCATTTTCGAGGACGAGGGTTACCGCGTCAGCCTGGCCGACAGCGCCCGCGCGGCGCTGCGCATCGTCGAGGACGTTCACCCCGATCTCGTGCTGCTCGACATCTGGATGCCCGGCATGGACGGCCTCGAAGCCCTGCCGCGAATCAAGGAGCTTCGCCCCGACCTTCCCGTCATCATGATCAGCGGCCACGGCACGGTGGAGACGGCGGTCAAGGCGATCCGCATGGGAGCTTACGACTTCATCGAGAAGCCGCTCTCCCTCGATCAGGTGCTCATCACCGCTCAGCATGTGCTCGACCTTCAGCGCCTGCGCGTCGAGAACGAGCTTTTGCGCAATGCCATCGAGCGACGTTACGAGATCGTCGGCGAGAGCGCGCCGATGCAGCTTCTCAAGGAACAGGTCCGCCTTGCCGCGCCCACCGAGAGCCGCGTGCTCATCACCGGCGAAAACGGCACCGGCAAGGAACTCGTCGCGCGCCAGATCCACATGCTCTCGCCCCGGCGCGACAAGCCCTTCATCGAGGTCAACTGCGCGGCGATCCCCGAGGACCTGATCGAGTCCGAACTCTTCGGCCACGAAAAGGGCGCGTTCACCGGCGCGGCGGGGCGCAAGAAGGGCAAGTTCGACGTTGCCGACGGCGGAACGATCTTTCTCGACGAGATCGCCGACATGAGCCTGCGCACGCAGGCCAAGGTACTGCGCATTTTGCAGGAGCAAAAATTCGAGCGCGTGGGCGGCACCGAGTCGGTGTCGGTGGACGTGCGCGTGATCGCCGCGACCAACAAGGATCTCGAGGCGATGATCCGCGACGGGCGCTTCCGCGAGGACCTCTATTTCCGACTCAACGTGCTGCCGCTGCACGTGCCGCCGCTGCGCGAACGCCAGGGCGACATCCCGCCGCTCATCGAGTTTTTCCTCGACCAGTACGCCGTCACGTCGGGCATGGCGCGCAAATCGATCGACCCCGACGCCGTCGCGCTCATGTGCCGCTACCCGTGGCCGGGCAATGTGCGCGAACTCAAGAACATCGTCGAGCGCCTGATGATCATGACCGCGGGCAACGTGGTGCGTCCCGAGAACGTGCGCTTGACGCTCAAGCTCGACCGGAACGCGGACGAACCCGACGCCGAGGACATCCTGATGCGCGACTCGTGGAAGGAGGCGAAGGCCGACTTCGAGCGCGCGTTCCTGCTCAAAAAACTTCAGGAGTTCGACGGCAACATCAGCAAGACCGCCGAGGCGATCGGCGTCGAACGCACGCACCTGCACCGACGCATCAAGGCGCTGGGAATCGATTTCGACGACGTGTGATAACTTGGCGTAACCGCCGGTTTTGCCATTCGCACGCCTTGTCCTTCTCCCGCGATTCGCCTTAATCTCCGCCTGCCGCTCGGCCTTTCCGGCGCGAAACGAGCCCATCCCATGCGTCGCGCAGTCGCCTTGACCGAAGTCTTCGTTCCCGCGCGAACGCTCGTCCGCTCCCGCAAATCCCGACGGAATTTCGCCCACGGGAGATGGACATGAATTTCGACACCCTCCTCGAAGGCGCGACCGTTTACGACGGCACCGGTCGCATGCCCTACCGCGCCGACATCGCCCTCGCCGGCGGGCGCATCGCCGACATAGGCCAGCTCGACGACGCGACGGCGGGCCGCCGCATCGACGCGCGCGGCAAGGTGCTGTGCCCCGGCTTCATTGACGTGCACAGCCACGCCGACACCGTCGTTCACTTCGACACGCACGCCGAAACGCTCGAACCCCTGCTGCGCCAGGGCATCACCACGTTCGTGGGCGGCAACTGCGGCATGGGCCTCGCGCCCATCCGGCCCCGATTCCGCGAGCAGTTCATGGCCTACGTCGAGATGTTTCTGGGGCGCTCGCAGGAAGGCCAGATTCACTGGTCGACCATGGGCGAGTACCTGGATCACATCGAGCGCAAGGGTATGGTGATGAACTACGCCATGCTCGCGCCGCACGGCATCATCCGTCTGGCGGCGATGGGTCTGGATCGCTCGCTCGCGAACCCCGACCAGATGAAGGAGATGGGTGATCTGCTCAGGGAGTGCCTCGACGCGGGGTGCGTGGGCATGAGTACCGGGCTCCAGTATTTCCCGGGGCTCTCGGCCGACGAGGACGAACTGGTCGCGCTGGGTAAGCAGGTTTCGGCCGCGGACGGCGTGTTCACCAGCCACATCCGCAGCTATTCCAACACACTGCCGCAGGCCATCGACGAGCTCATGGCGATCAGCCGCCGCTCGGGCGTGAAGGTGCAGCTCTCGCACCTGTTCTGGGTTCCCCACGTCAACCTGTACGTGGATCGTGTCGTGAACTCCATCGCGCGCGTGGGAGCGGCGATCTACAAGCACGTCAAGATTCCCGTGCCGCTGGATCTCGCGATGCGCGAAAAACTCCAATACATGGGCGACGAAATCCGCCGCAGCTTGCCGATGGGCATGGACGCCATGCCGACCGGCGCGGGGTTCACGCACGCACTCGCGTTTTTCCCGCCATGGGCGCTCGAAGGCACGCGCGAGGAGATCACGAATCGTTTGCGCGATCCCGCGCAGCGCCAGAAGATCCACGCGTCGATCGTGAACGGAAAATCGGTGTGGCCGCACCGCGACGGCGACACGTGGTCGATGAACTTTTTCCAGGTGATGGGTTTCCAGTCGGTGCACCTGATGTCGGTGCCGGCGGGAAAAAACTCGAAATACATCGGCAAGCATTTCGTCGAGATCGGCAAACTGCGCGGGCAACATCCCTTCGACGCCGTGTGCGACATGCTGCTCGAAGAAGACGGCAAGGTGCTGGTTTTCGAGACGCCCACGTGGCCGGGCGACGAGTTCACGGAACGCAGCGTCTACGCCAGCATCGCCGACCCCAACGTGTCGATCGTGACCGACTCGATCCTGATCGGGCAGGGCAAACCCAGCCACCTGTTCTACGACTGCTATCCGAAACTGTTCGGCAAATACGTGCGCGAGGAAAAACGCCTGACGCTCGAAGAGGCGGTCCGTAAATCGACGTCGCTTCCCGCGAAGCAACTCGGCATCGGTCGACGCGGCGAGATCCGGCGCGGCTGGTGGGCCGATCTGGTGCTCTTTGACGCGGAGACGGTCGACACGAACAGCACGGCGGCCGAGCCCGACGTGTTTCCGACCGGCGTGGAATACGTGTTCGTCAACGGGCACGCGGCGGTTTCGCCCGCAGGCTATCACCCCGAACCGCGCAGCGGACGCGTCGTCAGGCGGGGGGAGAATTAGCGGGCGCCGATCCGTCAGAGCCGCGACCGTCAGGGAGCGGTTAGTCGCAGAATTGGCGAGCATCCTCGAACCCGATGCGATCGGCTTCAAACCCGTTGTTTTTTGCTTCCGAGCGCTGGCGTATTGTCAGTCCGCCCGCTCCCTTACGGTCGCGGCTCTGTCATCGCAGGCTGCGCCGGACCGCCCCGTGCCTCGCGAGCGGCGATCATCTTCCACCGCGCGGCAGGGAACATACAGAGAAGTGCGAAGGACATCCATAAAACGCAAATAGTGCCGCAATGCTGCTCAAATCGGAACCCTTGTTGAAAAACGAACCACGTTAAAATGGCCATCAGGATGTAAGCGATGCAGGCTGCGAAGATCACGACTGGCCTGACGATTCCCCAGTCCGTTGTCCACCATCGCCATGCGCGGCGAATCGGCGACGTTGCGACGCCTCGCGCAAGTCTGATCCGTCTAGCCCGCCGCTCCATTTCGGTTTCTCCGCTCTCCCAGTGAGCGAGGAGAGACAAGATTAACGGAACGCACATCATGATCGTTATCACCAGGTATTCACGACAGACAATTGCAATGATCGCGTAAGCCAAAATCGCGAGTACGATCGACGGCGCGTACTCACCGATCCGGTCACGTCTCCGACTGCGAAGAAGCTGGATCTCAAGGTGAGAAGGGAAAAGCTCGACTGTTTTGGCCAGCGTCATCAACGACTGTTCCCGCCCCCATGCGACCATCGCCCAAGTCGTTGCGGCAAAAAAAGGCACGAAGCACAATGTGGATGTCCTCGCACCCATGGACCATAACAGGAGAAGCGAACTCGTCGAAAAAATGAAAATGGCCCGTGCTGCGACCGACTTGCGCACGACCCCCACGTCGTCGCAGAAAGTCCGCCAGATGAATCCGCGTAGCGCCGCATCAGCGATTCTCACTCGAAACAATTCGAGACGACGCCTTTCGGCATCCTTCTGCTGCGCAGCGGTGGTCGCAATCACGTTCTCCAGCCAACTCAAACGCTTTATCAAAAATAGAGCGAGGATCGGGGAGTTGCTAAAGAAAGCTGTGACAATCCAGGTATAATTAGTATGAATTGTCGTCGCAAAAAGAACGACCAGCACGGCATCGATGAGAATCTGACCGACGAAAACCCTCGGCAACAGGATCCGACGAAACTCCCGCAGGTCCTCAACGGTCACCTTCTTGGCAGCGGCCTTTTCGACATCCACGGTCATTCGCCCCGCGCCTCACGCGCGGTGATCATCTTCCACCGCGCGGCAGGGAAGAAGTTCAGACCGAGAAATGCGAACAATACCGCTTCAAGTAGAAAGAAAACATCGAATACGTCGATCCCCGGCCTCGACCGGGCAATGTCCGCGATGATCGGTACCGCTCCAAACACGACCACGCACGGAAGCCAGATCCAAGGTCTTGCGACGCCCCAATCAGTGGCCCACCAACGCCGGAACCGCTGACACTTCGATCCGCCCCGCTGACGTGCTCGGGCGACAAGCCGTCGGTGCTTGTCCTCCCGGCTTTCGTTTGTGACCCAGTGATGTCCGATGGCGACCAGGCCATAAAATCCAAAAACGAGCAGCAATAGAGAGCTTTTCCACCACTGCCGAGCCATCATGATCGTTAGCAAAAGCGAAATGCCGATCGGCAAGAGGATCTTGTTCAAGCGAACGCGACCTCTGCGTCGTAAGTTCTGGATCTCCACGTGAACGGGAGATAGTTCGCGGATGGTGGAGACCCGATAGAGGAAGTGCTCCCGAAAACCCATCGCAAAAAGCAGAGAAGTTGCGCACGCCCAGATAAGATATGAAATCTCCAGGTCCTCATAAGCCTGCGCCATGAACAGCGACCCGAGGGAAATGGCTGTGAGTGTCCACAGCGTCGGATGATATCGGACGATTCCAAATTCGTCGAAAAATAGATGTGAAGCGGGATTGCGTTGGGAATTTTCCGCCGCTCTCTTCATCCGCTCTTCGAACCGAAACCGAAAAAGCGCGGGACCCCAATTCTCGTTATAATCCAAGTCTTTAAGGGCCCAAGACGTCGAATTAATGAAGCAATATAGAGTGGGAATGTGAACGGCTCCCAGATACCCGAGCCCGTCAATCAGCGGGTAGCGCTCGAGCGACCACGCGACGAGGTACGCGATCGTGACCACTGCCTGGCCGGGAGTTCCGGGGAGTTCCGGGGGAGTTCCGGGGACATCATACCGAATTGGGGGAGTTCCGGGGGAGTTCCGGGGACATCATACCGAATTGGGAGTTCCGGGGGAGTTCCGGGGACATCATACCGAATTGGAGTTCCGGGGACATCATATGGAGTTCCGGGGACATCATACCGAATTGTCCCCAGTCGATGCGTCAGTCGGGAGTTCCGGGGAGTTCCAGGAGTTCCGGAGGAGTTCCGGGAGTTCCGGGGACATCGGGAGTTCCGGGGAGTTCCGGGGAGTTCCGGGGACATCATACCGAATTGTCCCCAGTCGATGCGTCAGTCGCAGCCTTCGGGAAGTTGCAGCCGCGCCACGCGCAAAGCCCGCGCGCTGTCGCTTGCGGCACGGACATCGAATCGTCGCCGGGACCGCATCGGCGGGACTAGATCCTTCACTTCGTTCAGGATGACAGCGCGCCGGGTGTTCAGGATGACAGCGTGCCGGGTGTTCAGGATGACAGCGTGCCGGGTGTTCAGGATGACAGCGTGCCGGGTGTTCAGGATGACAGCGTGCCGGGTCGTTTTTTCACCCACCGCGCGTTGACTTCGTTTTCCGGCTTCGCCATTCTCGCGTCACACGCACGACACCCAACCGTCACGCGAGGCGCTCATGGGATTCCGCCCCCTATTCGGTCGATTTGTTTCGATTCTCGTTTTGATCCTTCTCGTCGGAATCTGCGGATGCGCCGGGGACGACGACCCTTCGACGAGCTCAGGGTCTGACGACGATTCTGACGACGATTCCGACGACGACGACGCGGGCGACGACGATGTGGATGACGATACGGGCGACGACGACACCTGGCCGCCGCTGCCCGACGACGATGAGCCGGTGTCGCCGGACTATCCCAACGACGACGTGCTGCGCGTGAACATGATCCAGGCGAAAGGCTCGCACAACAGCTACCACATCCAGCAGGGGCCGATCACGATTCCGGAATACCGCTACACGCACTTTCCGCTGGACCAGCAACTGGATGCGGGGGTGCGTCAAGTGGAACTCGACGTGCATTACAAGGAAGACGGCCTCCGCGTCTTCCACGTGCCGATCATCGACCGCCAGACGACTTGCGAGCTGTTCACGGAGTGCCTGACGATCATCAAGAACTGGTCCGACGCGCACCCGGGCCACCACCTGCTCATGATCTTCGTCGAGCCCAAGGACGACATCGACTACGTGAAATGGCCGGGCCGCCACGGCGAAATCGAAGACGAGGTTCGGTCGGTGTGGCCCGAGGAGCGGATCCTCACGCCCGACGAGGTGCGCGGCGATGCGGCGACGCTTCGCGACGCGATCCTGACGGACGGCTGGCCGACGCTCGGCGAAACGCGAAACCGCGTCCTGTTTCACCTGAACGCCGGCGGGAGTTTCCGCGACGAGTACCTCGCGGACCATCCCGGTCTCGAAGGCGCGCTGATGTTCATCGATTCCGAACCGGCGGACGGCCACGCCGCCGTGCTCGTGAAGAACGATCCCGAGTCGGACTCCGCCGCCATTACGGAAGCGGCCGAGGACGGATTCCTGATTCGCACCCGCGCCGATTCTTGTTGCGACGAAGCGATCAACGAGGACTACACGCAGTTCGATCTGGCGCTGGGCAGCGGAGCGCACTACATCAGCACGGACTTTCCGATTCTCGGCGACGAGTACAACTACGTGATCGACATTCCGGGCGGCACGCCGTCGAGGTGCAACCCGATCACCGCGCCGAGCGAGTGCGTCGCCGAGGATATCGAAGCGCTGATTCCCTGACGTCAGAAGAGCAGCAAAATCGCCACGCCCGCGATCGCGAGGAACGCCCCGGCGAACGCGCGCCACGTCACGCGCTCACGTCCCAGCGCCACCGTGGGCACGAGAATCAGGATCGGCGTCATGGCCATGATGGTCGCGGCGACGCCGGTCTGCGTGTGCTGCACGGCCACGAGCGAAAGCGACACGCCGAGAAACGGGCCGAAGAATGACCCCACGCCGAGCGCCTTCATCGCGGCCACGTCGCGCACGCCGGCGATGACCTTCGGCCACCAACCGATGATGAGATAGAGCAGCGAGAATCCCGCGATGCCCGCGATGACTCGGATTTGGGTCGACGCGAAGGGATCGCGATCGCCCATGCCGTATTTACTCAGGATCAGCCCGACGGCCTGACCTACCGCGCCGCACACGCCGAGCGCAACGCCGACCACCGTGTCGCGACGCGAGCGTTTTGCCGTTTCGTCGGGGCGCTCGAGCACCGCGATGGCGACCCCGGCCAGCGTGAGCGCCATGCCGGTCATGTCGAAGACACTGAGCGTTTCGCCGAGCGCGGCGAGCCCGATCAGCGCCGCCATTGGCGGCACCAGCGCCATCAGGAGCGTCGAGAGCCGCGAGCCGATCAACACCAGCGCGCGAAAGAGCGTGAGGTCGCCGAAGGTGAAACCGACGAGGCCGGAAAGCCCGAGCCACGCCCATTCGTGCGCGCCGAAATCGGTCGGGACCATATGTCCGCGCGTCGCGAGACCGACCGCCGCGAGCAGGACGAACGCGATCATCAGGCGAAGGATATTGACCGCGAGCGAGCCGATGCGTCGGCCCGCGGTCTCGAATGACATGGCGGTGACGACCCAGCACGAGGCCGTCGCGAGCGCCGCGATTTCTCCGGTCAGCGCCATGTTGCTCCGCGATGGTGAATCGGGAAGGTCAGAACCGAGCGTGATGACGTTCCGTCACGCCAAACACGTCGTGAAAATGATGAGTCTTGCCGTCGTCGTCAATCGCGTGGCCGCGAAAGACGCCGAAGGGCTGGTGGTAGTCGGACGCGACGACGCCGAGGTTGATGCGCCCGCGCCGCTCGCCCGAGGGGAAGAACTCCACGTCGCACCGACCGTCCGTGGTGGCGACTCGCCACGGTTTGCGCAGATCGTGCTCATTAAACGTAAACCGCGCGGCGGGCAGCACGGTGAGACGATCGCCGATCCAGATCGCGTTCTCGTTGTTTTCCCCGTCGTCCTTCACGCAGTTGTGCGTGAGGTTGAAGCCGATGACCCGGCCGTCCGGCGCGAATCCCGCCCCGGAAGCCCACGACCATGTCATGCGGTAGGGATAGTACGCCTTGTGCACGTCGATCAGCGCGAGGGAATTTCGCGGATCGAATGCGTATTCGCGCTCGCCGACGCACACGCGGCCCGACACGGGGCACGCCATTTTGTGCGAATACGCGGGACGGTTGTCCGCGAGACGCAGTACCACCACGAGCGGCGGATGTTGATCGGGATCGGCGTGCATCGTGATCGCCGCGTCGATCCCCGGCGTCTTCTTTCCCGGTGCGATAGCGATGCGCGCGTCGTGTCGTTTTTCATCGAGGCGATTTTTCACGTCGATGTCGTATCCGCGCACGCGAAACTCGCAGTGGTCGTCGTGGATGCCCTTCGCCACGCGCGCCGTCCACGGCGGCGCCTCGCGGTGGTGCTCGGTCATTTCGCCGGTGCGCCGATCCACGACGTAGCAGAACGAATTCGAAAGGTAGTGCGTGTTCACGATGACGAAGGTGAGCAGCACCTCGTCATTGAAGATCGCGAAGTGCTGCCACTCCTTGAGCCGAAACGGATTGACGAGCCGCCCGAGCGCGCCGATGCCGAAGATATCCGCGTCGCTGATGTTGAGATCGCGAAACTCTTCGCGGAAGTGGCCGAACTCGACGACGCGGCCGGCCTCGACCATACGCGGGGGCGTCGGTTTCGCTTCGCGGGTCATTACTCGTCCTTCGCGAGAAACTTGTGGTAGCTCGCGAGCCAGTAGGGAATCAGGTAGTCCACGCCGGGATCGACCTTTTCGGGAGCGTCCTCGCCGCACGCGTCGATCGTGAACGGGCTCCACTGAAACATGAAATCCGCCGGGCACTGTTCGCGAACGGGGAAGGGGTCCTTCGCCTGTGGCGACACGTTGCCGAGCAACTCGCCGAGCAACGGGATCGTCGTGACCAGGTCGTGCAGCAACACCGACACGGGATCGAGATCATACGTGGAGGGATCGCGCGGCTCCAAAAAGTATCGCGCGTGGGGCGCGTCCCAAAAGTCCGTGAGATCTTCGACGAGCTGCGTCCGATAGGGATCGTCGCGCGCGGGATCGTAACCGCCTTGCCCCATGAACACCGCGTTGAACCACGGATTGTGCGAAAGCCGCGTGAACGAGTGGACCTGCGTGTTGAAGACGTCGAGGAGAAATGCGTAGTCGTCGGGGCTGAAATAGACCTTGCCGAGACGAAGCAGGTTGTACCAGGTCTCGTGCGACAGGCAGTTGCCGAAATAGTCCATGTAGCGGTTGAAAAAGCTGATGGTGCTCGCGCGCAGCGCGCCGCGGCTGCGGTTGCGAAGCCACTTTTGCAACTCGACCTTGAACCGTTCCTCGCCGGTGATGTGATACCCGACCGTGAGCCACGAGATGCGGAACGGCGGCAGCACGTCGGGAGCGTAGTCCGTCGGCTCGCCTTCCTCGTCGAGGATCGTCCAGCGCTGGGCGATCAGCGTGTCGAGGATGTCGATCACGTCCTCGCGGATCGTCGCGCGCGCGTCGTCATCGTCGAGCAGATCGTAGGCGAGCGACATGCCGAAAAACCAACCGCTGTACATGTCGCGGCTGGTTTCGCCCCACCAGAAATCCCCGGCGAACGGCCCACTCTCGACGCGGCGGCATCCGCTATTCGCATCGCACCAATCGTCGCCCTGATAGAGCGCCGACGACTGGCTGCCCCAGTAGCGCGCGAGAAAGCCGGGGGTCTGCGTGACGCGCAGATAGCCGTCGAGCGCGGCCACGGTGCGCAGAGCGTTGGCCTTGGCGTCGTCGTCTCCCGTCACGTACCAGCGCGTCGCCTGGCTGCCGAGGTAGAGCCCGGTCCACTCGCTGCTGTCGCCCCAGTCGCGGTACCCGGCGAGCGAGGTGCGGGTTTCGTCGGTGAACGTGACGCCCACGGTGCCGCCGTGATCGGGCTGGTGCCAGGCCACGTGCCAGTCGTCGTAGTCCGCGGCTTTTTCGCGCAGCGGCCCGGCGTCGATGGATTCGTCGTAGTCGCGCGGCTCGACATTCGATTGGGGCCAGGCCCCGACGTAGTCGTCGGCGAACGAATCGTCGTCCACCGCGTCATCGTCGGGCAACGGCGCCCAGGTGTCGTCGTCCGCGTCGTCGTCCGCGTCGTCGTCCGCGTCGTCGTCCGCGTCATCGTCCGCAAGGCCGTCATCGGTGTCATCGTCGGCGTCGTCGTTCGATCCGCCCGAATCCGCCGAATCGTCGCTGCCGCATGCGGTCATCAGGAAGACCAACAAGATCGAGCCCAGCGAGTACACCGCGAATTTCATCGACACGTCTCCCGCGGCGCACCGCGCAGCGCGAAGGGTTGCGGCAGAGATACCACAGGGCGACGCGTGCGGAAACGCCCGCCCAACGCGGCACTCACGAGATGAGTTCGAAGTCCTGGATGGTCAGGTCGATCAGAATCGGGCTCTTGCGCGGCGTGCCGTCGCCGCGGCGTGGTGTGACCCGTCGCCGCCGCGTGTAGGCGATGCCCTGTTCGTTTTTGCCATGCTCCACCACCACGTTCGCGGCGCGCGCCCACTTGCCGATGACGAGCGCCGTGTAGTCGTGCTGGATCAATTGGCCGAAGCGGTCGAACCGGAACACCTGTTCGGGGCAGTGCGTGGGAATCGTCGCGGGAAACCGCGCCTGCAGCAGATCGTCGCCGAACTGTTCGAACCGGGTCGGGTGATCGAGAATTAGCGACGGCAACGTGCAATAGTTCCAGGTTGCATAGCCCGCGAAATACGTCATGTCGAGGTCGTCCCACCAGAAGATGCGCCGTCCTCCCGGAAAGTGCCGTCGCGCATTCGGGCGCGACGCGACGACCCGACCGTCGGCGTCCTCGACCCGCACGTCCTGGCCGTCCAGCACGCCGATTTGGCCGAGCCGATTGATCGGCGCGATGCGGACCCGCGGACGGTGCACGTCCATCTCGAAAACCGTCTGCACAAACAGTGCGCGGCGCTTGAGTCGGAACGCGAGTCCGCTCGCGCTGACCACCGCCCTCAGGCGCACGGCGGTCTCCCACCGCGATGAACCGCCATAGGCATCGACCACGCGTCGCGCGAGATCGCCCTGCATGTCGGGTCCTCCAACTTGTCGGAATGGGGAAAGCGTATCAGATCCGGTCGCGGGAAGCGAGGAAAAAACGCAAAAAGATCCCTTGCGACCGGCGCTTTTCGGGGTTTAATACCACCGAAGCGCACCGCGCTACGGAGCTACGAATGACCTCCCGATCCGATTCCGCGAAGAAACCCGCCACTCCCCGTTCCCGTTCGGTCCGTTCTCGAGCGATCGCGCGGCCCGTCGAGAAGGGAGATGTGCCTCCGTCGTTGACTCCCGCGGCCATTGCCCAGTTCACCGCCGAAGAAGACGGTGCGGGCGCCGACGAGGTGACCGCGGGTGCGATCCGCGACCTTCTCGTGGGGGTGGGACCGGTGGACGCGGTGCGTGTGCTGCGTTCGGCGCTCGACCAGCAACGCGGGCTCGCCAAGCTCGAGCGTCGGGCGATCGACACCGAACTCGCGGAGGATCGGCGGACCGGCGGCTATCCCTACAAATATTTGCTTTCGCGCACCAATTACGAACGGCAGAAATACCGATTGCAGGTGGAACTGCTGAAGTTGCAGGCATGGGTCAAGGAAACGGGCCAGCGGGTCGTTGTGCTCTTCGAGGGTCGCGACGCGGCGGGCAAGGGCGGCACGATCCGGCGATTCATGGAACACGTGAACCCGCGCGGCGCGCGGGTCGTCGCGCTCGAAAAACCCACCGACGCCGAACGCGGCCAGTGGTATTTTCAGCGCTATGTCGAGCACCTGCCCACGGCGGGCGAGATCGTGCTGTTCGACCGCTCCTGGTACAACCGCGCGGGTGTCGAGCGCGTCATGGGATTTTGCACCGACGCCGAGTATCAGGAGTTCATGCGCCAGGCGCCCGAGTTTGAGCGCATGCTCGTGCGTCAGGGCATCCACCTGTTCAAATTCTGGTTTTCGGTGAGCCGACGCGAGCAGCGCCGCCGGTTCAACGAACGCAAGGTCCACCCGCTCAAACAGTGGAAGCTCTCGGAGATCGACAAGGCGTCGCTCGACAAGTGGGACGAATACACCCGCGCCAAGGAGGCGATGTTCTTCCACACCGACACCGCCGACGCGCCGTGGATCGTCATCAAGTCCGATTGCAAAAAGCGCGCGCGACTGAACGCCATGCGTTATCTGCTGCACAGCCTGCCGTACGCGAAAAAAGACCCCGATCAGATCGGCCCGGTCGATCCGCTGCTCGTGGGCCGCGCGCAAGTCGTGTTCGAGCGCGGCGAGAGCGTGGCGAGCCTGCCGCAATCGTGAATGCGCGTCACGGCGCGGGTGATACCCAGATCGGCGACGACCACGCGCGCTCCTCGATGCTCGTCAGGCAATCGTCGTTCGCGTCGGTCCGCGAATCGCCGTAGCACGGATCCACCGACACGCATTCGCCGGCCTCGTTGAACGTGCACCGCATGCCACCCGCGTTGACGGCGGGAGTGGGTTCCTGAATCGCGCGCACGTAGTAGGCGGTTTCGCGGCTCGCGGCGACAAATTCGGGATCGTCGAATTCGACCGCGCACCCGTCGATCTCGCCTGGACAGCGCAGCGTCTTCCAGGGGTCCTCGATCAATTCCGTTACGGGCTCACCCGCGCTCATTTGCGGCCGAATGCGGACGACCTCGATGCGCGTGATGGCGCGCCGTCGGTCACCGGGGTTATAACACTCGCCCCGGCACAGTTCGTCGAGTCGCTCTGCCCCGATGCCGCGCAGCGAGTCCTCCGGGCAGCCCGGTTTTTGCTCGAACGCGCCCGCGGCGCGCACGCGAAAACGCGGGGTCGCCGCAAGTTGGACCTCCGAGCCCATGGGCGCGGCCGATTCGCCGTTCACCAGATCGAACCACAGCAAGATGCGATCGCCGCTCGTGCCGTAGACCTCGCGACGGCGAAGGGCGTTCCAGATCGACTCGCGGTCACGGCCCTCGGAATGCACCGCGACGAGTCCGCCCGTCATGAAAAAACTCGCCTGCCGCTCGAGATCCCAACTCGGGAGCGTCGAGATGCCGGGGTTCTTTTTCTTCATGTCTTCCAGCGAATACGAACGCGCCTCGGGCGCGATGGAGGGGAATGCACGGTCGCGGATCAGATCCGTGCGTGGGCCGCGCGAATCGCTCATCGACAGACGATCGGTTTCCTTGTAGCCCGTGCCCGGCCGCGCTGAGTGATTGTCGCTCGACCCGATGAAGCCGAAACGAAAACGCTGAGCGTCGGCCCCGGGTGCGAACGCGCCGAGTGCGAGGAGCCGCTGCGCAGAGTTGTCCGGCACGTGCAGGAACGGCGGCGCGAAACAGTCGCGGCACTGACCGCAATCCCCCCAGTCCTTCGCCGTCGCGCCCGGCACCGTCGCCGCGCCGTAAACGCCGGCGTCGAGGTAGATGCGGATCGCCTCGGCCACGCGGGCATCGCAGTCCGCCGACGCGGGATCATCGCACCGCGACCGGATGATCTCGCCCGCGCGGCGGCAGCACGGCGTATAGCCGGGCGTCGAGGGCGGGCACTCGGGCGTTCCATCGGGAGGGTAATTCACCCCCGTCCAGTCGCGATATTCCTCGGCGTTTCCATGTCCCGAAAAGATCTCGAGCAGGATCTGGCGGTCGGGATCGTGCATCGCGGACGTGAGCTGCTTGTCCCACGCCGGGCCGTACGGCGTGTGGATGCCCCACGTGAGGCCGTGCGGAATGACGATCGACTCGAAGCCCCAGTCATCGAGCTTTTCGAACAGCACCTTGGGGGTCGTTGCGGTTTCCATGCAGTCGGCGGGCAGGTCGCGCACGGGCACGCCCTCGGCGCAGATCGGCGCCTCGCTGACCTGCGCCTGAAGGTACGCGATATCGACCAGATAGGGGATCGATTCGAGATCGGCGACGAGTAGGCGGAGTTGCTCGCGCAGCGGCGTCTTGGTCGCCATCGAGGCGGCGGTCACCACGTTGCGTGCGTTGATCGGACGCGTGGGAATGTGCGCGTCGTCCAGATCGCGCAGCACGACGTTGCGGTGGCCGTAATGCGTGGCGGGCGTCAGGCCGATTTGCGACCACTCCCATCCCAGAAACGCGACGAGATCGGGATTCGCCGGGTCCTGCGCGATGGCGTTGCACTGGCGAATCGAGCGCACCGTTTCGTCCCACAGCGGCTTCGTCAGGCTCTCGGCGTGATCGTTGATCGAAAAAAAATCCAGATCGGAGCAGTAGCGCGCGAAGTCGCACGCGTCGGACGGGGGGTGAACGCCGTCGCCCTGCATGGCGGGGAGCGCCAGCGCGAAGGCGTCCATCGAAAACGTCGTGTGCACATGCAGGTCGCCGAAAAGTATCGTTTTGCCATCTCCCGCGAAAGGTTCGGCGTCCGGCGCGCCCGCTGAGAGCGCCAGCCGCGCGGCGTCCTGCGTGCGCGAGCGGGCGGCGAGCGTCTGGGCGCCGACGGGCCGATTCGCGGCATCGCCGAATTCCTGATATCCGCCGCAGGCCGCGACCAAGAGCGCGAGGAAGAAACCGAGACCGGCGTGAGATTTCATTTGGCGTCGCCTTTCGAAGTGTCTCGGGCCACCTCGATGTTCGCCTTCGCCCGCAAGTCGGCGATCAGTTTTTGCACCGCGCGCTCGTGAGCGAATCGCTGCGCCTCGAACCGAATCTGGTCCTCAACCTGCTCGAAGGGATTGACCTTTCCCGCCTCGCGGGAGGCAACAAAGATCAATCGCACACCGCCCGCGACGGCGATGGGGTCGCTCCAGCTCCCTTCCGGCATCGATTCGGCAACACGCGCGGCCGTGATCCCAATGTAGTCGGCAAGCTTGTCCGGCGGCATCGGCGCGTTCGGCGGGGGAGCGGCATCGTCGTCGGCCAGACGCGCGGCGATCTCCTCCGGTTTCGAGCCCGCGCGCAATTCGGCGAGGGCTTCGCGGGCGCGCGTCTGCGTCTCCGGGCGATGATCGGAAAACCACATCGTGCGAATTGCAACTCTCGCGGTCGCGCGAAAAAGTTCCGGACGGTCTTCGTAGAACTCTCGCAATTCGTCCCCGGTGCAGTCCCCGAAACAGGGAAACGATTTTTCCCGCTCCATCACCGATGCCACGATCGCCGAACGCACGCGCCGGTCGTCGCGGGCGAAGCCTTGGTCAAGTCCGTATTGGACGAGCAATTCCTCGTCGATCAGCCGGTCGACCACTTGGGCGCGGTCGGCCTCCGAGATCGGTTCGCGCCGGTCTTCGGCGAGTCGACGCGCGGCTTCGTCGAACGCCGCGTCGGGGATGGCGACTCCGTTGACCACGGCGACACCCGGGCTCGTGCCGGGGGCGGAGTCGAACGCCTCCGGATTGGCGTCGCCCTGCGTGACGCACGCTCCGGTCCACAAAAACAGTAAAGCGATCAAGGAGTTACGAACGTACAGGTCCACGCGCCGCCCCGCGTTATTCGCCTCGGATCGAATGAATGCACTTCGTCGGAACGGATGGAATGTGGCACGTTTCGAGTTCGAGGACGAGGGGTTCGACCGGCGCGCGGGACCCGAAGGGATGGTCGGCGACAATCGATCGGCCGGTCTTTGCTTTTTTTCGGGAAATCCGCTAATAGACGCATCTGCGCGGGGAGGCTCGCGGCCATTTTTTTGTGAGGGAGCTTTCGATGATGAAAACGCACGTCTTGTTGGGGTCGTTCGCGCTCGCGCTGCTGCTTGGCGTGATTTGGAGCGCTCCCGCGTTCGCGCAGGACGACGACACCGCCGATGACGACACCGCCGATGACGACACCGCCGATGACGACACGGCGGATGATGACACCGCCGATGACGACGCGACGGACGACGACGCCACCGACGATGATACCGATGACGACGCGACCGATGACGACGCGGACGACGACGCCACGGACGACGATGCCGACGATGACGCGGATGACGACGCCACCGATGACGATACCGACGACGACGCCACCGACGACGACGCGGACGACGACGATGGCGATGACAGCGACCGGCCGGGCGACGACCTCAAGTCCGCGGAGGACAACTCCAACGAACTGGGCGGCTGCAACTGTTCGAAGTGACGCGCGTCCGATCGACCGCAAAAAGCCCCGGTGAATCCGGGGCTTTTTTCGTGGTAAACTGATTGTTTGAAACATCGCGGCCCTTGCGACGGTCCAACCGCGATACGTCTCGGGGCGCGATGGGAATGGACCGATGAGCGATCGCTGGCAGGACGACATCCGAACGCTCAAGCAGCGCAAGCTCGTTTTCTGGGCCGTGCTGCTGTCGGTGCTCGTTCATCTGGCGATCGTCGTCGCGGTGTTTTTCGTGCCGGCAACGCCGCCGCCCGCGGCTCCCGACAAGACGGTCTGGATGGATCTCGCGCAGATCGATCTGCCGCCGACGCAGGGCGAGGTGATGACCGCGCCGGTGCCGTCGAATCAGTCGCCCCCATCCGCCGCGAAACGGCTCGCCCGCGAATCGAACACGGCGGAAAAGGAGACGCACCGGGCCGACATTCCCATCAACGACAACCAGTCCGACGTGGGCGCGAAGCGCCCCGGAGCGTCGGGGCAGCGCGCTCCCCGCGGAGCCGCGAAAAAATACGCCGTCCCCGATGTCGGTGAGAGCATGACCAAGAAGGCCGAAACGGGGGAGGGCGCCCGCGCGGGGACGGCGGGTGAGGACGGCGCGGCCAAGCCGAAATCCGTCGCGGATCTCGTTCACTCGGTCGGCTACGAGGGCGTCGCGAAAAGCGGCGAGGGCGGCGGCGGGGGCAACCTGTCGCCTTACAATCCGAACGTCGGCGAGGCCGGCAAGGCCATCAACCTCAACACCAAGAACTTCAAATACGTCGGCTACTTTTCGGGCATCAAGGAAAAAATCGAGTGGGCGTGGGTGTATCCCCAGGAAGCGCAGATGACGGGGCAGCAGGGCACCCTCACACTGACATTCACGATTTTGCGTTCCGGGCAACTCAAAGAGGTCAAACGCGTGCGCGGGAGCGGCTTCCCGTTGCTCGACAACGCGGCCGTTCAGGCCGTGCGCGACGCCGCCGGTTTCGGACCCTTCCCCGATGACTGGCCCGACGAAGAGATCACCATCGTCGCCAACTTCACCTATCACCTCATCGGCGTAAAAAGCGTCTTTTAAGGCCGTGATGACCGCGCCGAACGAACCGGAGTGGACCTACAGGACTTCCCCTGCCGGCGGCGTCGTGACGGTGAACGGCCGCGAATTTCTCACCGATTATTCCGAGCGCATCGTGGAATTGCTCGTCGCGCGCAAAGGCGTCGCGCGCATGCCGCGCTATCTGCGGTATCGGTCCGAGCGCGCGGGAAAACTCGAACCGCTTTTCGCGCATCTGGAAAAACTCGGGCGGCCCGTGTCGGTGCTCGAACCGGGATGCAGCGCGGGACATTTGTCCGAGGCGATCCTCGCGCACGGGTGCGTGGCGCGCCTCGTCAGTTTCGATCCCGACGAAGGCATGATCGAGGTTTGCCGCGAAAAAAAGCGGCACTTCGGTTTCGACCGGTGGGATGTCGCGTGCGCGACCTCGCCGGCGTTCACGACCGAGACCTTTGACGTCGTGCTCATGTCGGCCATGATGGAGCATGTGGATCCGGCGCTGCGCGGCGCTCTCGTGCGCGAGTGCTACGATCGGCTGAAGGTCGGCGGGCGTTTCGTGGTGCTCGAAAGCCAGAACCGGCACTGGCCGGTCGAGTATCACGTGATTCGGCTGCCGATTCCCTGGGCGCACTATCTGCCCGCGCGGTGGATCTGGCGGCTGTGCCGGGCGATGGGCCGCTATGACCGGAACTGGAGCTTCGAGGAATTTGCCAACCCGAATACGGGCTGGTGGGGGACGACGCTCGCGGAACTCCGACCGCACGGCGCGCGCGTTCGCGAGGTGACGAACGACTTCGGCTACGGGCCGCGCCGGTATCTGGACGAGTGGAAAAAACAGGGCGCGATCGGCGCTCTCAAGATCGGGGTTTTTTCCGCGTGCGCGGCTCTGGCGCGGATTTTGGGCGTGTCGCCCACGGGCCTTTTGCCAGCGATTTATGTGGTCTATGAGAAGGAGTGATGGGGATGAAAACCGGGTTGTGGCTGGGGCTGGCGGCGTTAATGTCCTTCGCGGCGATGACGATCGCGTGCGTGTCCGACGGCGGCGGCGATGACGACGACGACTTGGGCGGCGAAAATGTCGGCTGTCTGCCGGAGGAACTGACCGTACCCGAGACGATTCTGGTGGAGCGCGTCGCGCAGGGCATCGTGCAGGAACTCGACTTCGAGGACTACGTGAAGGGCGTGCTGCCGCAGGAGATCGGCACGTCGTTTCCCTATGAAGCCATCAAGGCGCAAGCCATCGCCGCGCGCACCTACGCCCTACGCTGGGTGCTCGACGGCAAAGGGCCGATCTGCGACACGACCCTTTGCCAAGTGTACGGCGACGAGCGCTACGACGTCACCGACGCGGCCGCGGACGACACCGCCGGACAGGTGCTCGCCTACGACGACGACATCGTGCTCGCCGTGTTTCACGCGTCGAGCGGCGGACGCACCGAGAACGTGCAGGACGTGTGGGGCAGCACGCTGGATTATCTCGTCTCCGTATCCTGCCTGGAAAACGCGAACTGCACCGGCAACTGCGACGACTGGTATCCCGTCAATCAAGCGCCTTGCACGCCCGGCGACGGGTCGTGCTGCTACGGGCGCGCCGGCCACGGCGTGGGGATGAGTCAGCGCGGCGCGCAGGCCATGGCGACCTGCGGCTACCTCTACAGCGAAATCCTCACGCACTACTACTCGGACGCGCAGGTGGGCGAGGATTGCGCGGGGGGGTGATGGTCAGTTGGGTCGAGCGCGCCGCGAACCGGCGCCTGAACCACACGGCCGCCGCGACGAAGAGGGCGAGCCCCGCGACGAGGGCCGCGATCGCGCCGCGCGAGACGATCGGCGAGTCGCCGGTCCACGACTTCATCATCACGACGATGGCCTGAACAGCGCCGATGACGATCGCGAGCCCCACCGCGTTGCCCACGAAATAGGCACCGGTTCGGATTTTCGTCGCGCCGATGATCCAGTTGAGCGGCGACGACAGGGCGAACGCGATGCGCAGGCCGATCATCCACCACACGCCGTGGCGCTCGAATCGATTGACATGAGGCGCGAGAAAACTGCTCGCAAGCCGCGGCTGCGCCCACTCGTTGAGCAGATATCGAAAGAGAAAAAACGTCCCGGTGGTTCCGGCGATGGACGTCAGCGTGGCCAAAGTGAAAGCCGCAAGGGGCGAATACACCAACGCGCCGACGATCACCATGATCAGGCCGGGAAGTTGCAGGAAGATGATGGCGAGCGAGACGGCGACGAACGCAACCGGCCCCCACGGCTCGTGCGCCCACGCGTAAAGCGTGTCGTATTGCGCGCGGACCGACTCGATGGAAAAAAACTCGCGCACGCCCGGCACTAGGGCGGCCACGGCATAAATCGCCGCGAGCGCCGCGAAAACCGCGAGCTTGAACCCAAACCGTTTCGTCATGCGCCCAGTTTGCCGCGTCCGAATCCGGCCCGCAATGTTGCCGGTTTCGCTCTTGCCCGACCCGTGGCCGAACGATAAAGTGCGCCATTCGACCGCGTGCGGGAGCCGTTTCCGCCCGTCGCGCGTCACTTCTCGTTCATTCCGAATACATATGGGTGGGTGATGACGGTACTGGTCACGGGGGCGAGCGGTCATATCGGCGCGAATCTGGTACGCAGTCTGCTCGAGCAGGGGCGGTCGGTTCGTGTGCTCATTCACGACGTGGACGAGGGGCTCGACGGCCTCGCGGTCGAGAAGGTGCGTGGCGATATCCGCGAACCGGCGAGCCTTTCGAAGGCCGCGGCCGACGCGGAGGTCGTCTATCACCTCGCGGCGCGCATCTCAATTGTCGGACCCGAGGGCGGGCTCGTTCACGCGGTGAATGTCGACGGCGTGCGCAACATCGTCGAGGCGTGCCTCGCCAACAAGGTCCGCAAGCTCGTGCATTTCAGCTCGATTCACGCCTTCGAGCAGTTTCCCTTCGACCAGCCGCTCGACGAGACGCGCTCGCTGGTGAAGGAGGGCGGTTACGCCTACGACCTCACCAAGGCGCTGGGGATCGCGGAGATCCGCAAGGGCGTGCAGAAGGGGCTGGACGCGACGATCGTCAACCCCGCCGGGGTAATCGGGCCGCACGACTACCGGCCCTCGCGCATGGGCGAAGTGTTTCTCGACTTCTATCACGGACGCATGCCCGCCGCGGTGGACGGCGGATTCACCTGGGTGGACGTGCGCGACGTGGTGGCGGGTGCGCTCGCGGCCGAGACGCGCGGTCGGCCCGGCGAGGCGTACCTGCTCTCGGGCTTCTATCACTCGGTGCTCGAACTCTCGCAGATGATCGGCCAGGTGACGGGCCGGAAGATGCCGACAATGGTGACGCCGATGTGGCTCGCGCGCGGCGTCGCGCCATTTGCGCTCTGGTACGCGCAGATCGCGAAGAAGACGCCGCTTTTCACCCCCGAGTCGCTCGGCGCGCTGCGCGCGAACAGAAACGTGCGTCACGACAAGGCGAAAAACGAGCTGGGATTCAACCCCCGTCCGGTCATCGAAACCGTGCGCGACACGTTTACGTGGCTCAAGGAATCGGGCCGGATCTGAGGCGGCGCGTGACCACGGATTCCACTTCGATGCTACTGCGGCCCCTGACCGTCAAGGGCCACATCTTGCGCAACCGCATCGTGATGCCCGCGATGGACACGAATTTCGGCGACGACGAAGGAAACATCAATCCGGAATCCTACGACTACTACGAGCTGCGCGCCCGTGGCGGCACGGGGATGATCATCGTCGAGGCCGCGTATTTCGTGAAACGCGGCGCGGGCACGGAGACGATGCTGAGTATCGACTCCGATGAGCGCATCCCCGAGTTCGTGCCGATCGTCGAGCGCATCGTCAAACACGGCGCGCTGCCGCTGCTGCAGATCTACCACGCGGGGTTGCAGTCGTCGTCATTCATGACGGGCGAAACCCCGCAGGCGCCTTCGCCGGTCATGTTTGAGCTGTCGGGGGAGGTGCCCGAGGAACTGACGAACGACGAGATCCATGAACTCGTGACCGGCTACGCCGCCGCCGCCGAGCGCGCGCAAAAGGCGGGATTCGCCGGGTGCGAGATCCACGCCGGGCACGGATACCTGCTCAACCAGTTCCTGTCGAAGCTCACCAACCTGCGCGAGGACGAGTACGGCGCGCAGTCGATCGAAAATCGCGGCCGCATGCACGTCGAGGTGATGCGGGCGATCCGCGCTCGCTGCGGCGACGATTTCCTCGTGTGTTTCCGCATGAACGGCAACGATTACCGCGAGGGCGGTGTGGCGCCCGACGACGCAGCGGCCGTCGCCGCGATGCTCGAAGCCGAGGGTGTGGACTTCATCCACATCACGGGCGGCACCTTCGATTCCCCCGGCTTTCCCACCGTGCCGTACATGAACTACCCCAAGGGGTGCTTCGTCGACGCGGCGTGGACGGTGAAGCAGGCGTTGAAAAAGACGCCGGTCATCGTCGTCGGGCGCATCAACACCGTGGAATACGCGGAAGAGGTGCTGCGTTCGGGCAAGGCGGATCTGGTGGCCATGGGCCGCGCCCTGATCGCCGATCCGTCCATCGCGCGCAAGCTCGAGTCGGGGAAACCCGAGTCGATTCGCGTCTGCATCTCGTGCAACAACTGCGTGGACCGGATTCTGATCGAGCAGCGCGTTGATTGCGCGATCAACCCCGACATCGTTCGGGACGACGAGGATCTCGAACGGGCCGCGACGAAAAAGCGCGTGCTGGTCGTCGGCGCGGGACCGGCGGGCCTTGAGGCCGCGCGCGTGTGTCGCCTGCGCGGACACGACGCTCTGGTGGTCGAAAAGCGCGCCGAGATCGGCGGGCAACTCCACGAGGCCGCCGCCGCGCCGATGAAGGCCGAAATCCGAAACCTGATCCGCTTCCACGAGCAGATGGTGCGTGAACTGGGGATTGAGGTGCGCACCGGCGCGCCGTTTTCGCTCGAAACGATCGACGAATGGCGGCCCGATGTCGTGCTGCTCGCGACGGGTTCCGTGCCCGTGCTGCCGCCCATCGCGGGACTCTACGATCACGACCACTACATCTACGACGACGTGCTGCTCGGCCGGGCGTATCCCGTCGGCGAGCGCGTGGTGCTGATCGGCGGCGGCGCGGTGGGCATCGAGGTCGCGGAGGCGCTGGCGCACATGGGCAAGCGCGTGACGATCGTCGAGATGCTCAAGAATCTCGCGGCGGACATCGAGGCGCTCGTGCGCAAGGAGGTCGTGCCGCTGATCGAGAATCACCCGCTCGTCACGGTTCACAAGCGCACGAAGGTCACGCGCGTGTCGACCGGCGTGGTGACAACGCTCGCGGATGACGGCACGGTGTTGGACATTCCCTATGACGACATCGTCGTCGCCACCGGGGTTGTGCCGCGCTGCGATGTGGACGTGGCGGTGTTGCGCGCTCGCGTGGGCGAGGTCCACAAGATCGGCGACTGCGGCAAGAAACGCGCGAGGAACATCCGCGAGGCGGTGCACGACGCGTATCGAACGGCCATTGGCATCTGAACAGGGGAGGGGGCGACAATGGCGGACCCGATGGAGAAAGCGCGAATCGTGAGCCGGATCGTGGACGAGGCGCTCTCGTTCGTGGACATTCCGGCATACATGACGCTGGTGTGCGAGCTGTGCAACGGAGACGAGAAGATCCGCAAGCAGACGGCGGACGACCGTGTCACGTTCCAGTTCCTCATCGAGGGCGGCAAGGATTTCTGGCTGAAGGTGGATTCGGGGAAATTCACTTGCGGCGACGGCAAGCTCGACGCGCCGGAGATGGTGATCGGCATGGACGAGCGGACCTGCGCGGGCGTGTTCGGCAATCGCGTGAACGCAACGACCGCGTATCTGAACCGCGACATGTCGTTTCAGGGTTCACTCAAGCACGGGCTGAAATTCCGCAACATCTTCAAGTCGGTGAACAAGCTGCTGGGCGTCTGACGGTTTGGACGCGGAGGGAATCGCGGTGAAGCGACGTTGGGTTTGGTGTGTGGCGGCGATGTTCGTGCTCGCCGGGCTCGTCACGGCCTGCAATCCGGAAGAGGACGAGGACGAGACCACGGCCGACGAGGCGATCGCCAAGGGTAAGGCGGCGCTCGAGATCGGCGACGGCGTGGGCGCGGCGAAGTATTTCCGCTACGCGCAGGCAAGCGACCTGTACAACCGCGATGCCGATTACGGCCTCGTCATGGCCAACCTGACGGCGATGGTAAACCTCGTGGACAGCATCGTCCCGCTCGCCCCGCTCTTCGAAGACGGGCAGCAGGTGAACGAGGGCCCGTCGGTCGCCGTGGGCGATCACCTGCAGAGCATCCTGGAAACCTCGGCCGTCGCGGATTTTCGCGCGAGCGACGAGGCGTTCGAACGATTGGAGCCCGTCCGCCCGCTGCGTTTCGACCTCGGTCGTTATCCGTGGACGCTCGGCGGTAGCGATCTGCTCGTGCTCGGGGGCGAGTTCGACCGCGCCGATCTCGACTTCTTCGGCGCGCTCACGTCGCTGGTGCTCGGCGTGCTCGACATCGTTGCGACGCACAACCTCGACCTCAACCTCGGCACGCTCACGCTGCCGTCATTCGACTTCGCCGAGGATCCCGCGGGCACGGTTGCGGGCCTGCGCGGCCTGCTCGGATCGCTGCTCGACGATCCGTACTTCGACGATTTTCTGATGATGGAAGAGGACGGCGCGGCGCGCATGCGGCAGGCGGGCGTGGAACTCGGTACCGCGTTCGATCGCCTCTACCGCATGTTCAATGAACTCACGACCGAGACCGACGATCAGTCGAATGACGCGATCTGGTTTGCCGACGACAACGACGACGGGCGCTACACGCGCGGGAGCGATCGAGTATTTCTCGGCGAACTCGAAATCCGCGCCGAAACCGCCGACGCGCTGGCGGGACTGTTCCACAACCTGAGTCTCGCGTTGTGGGAAGGATCGAGCGCCGATCCGAGCCCGCTCACCACCGAGCGGCTCTCGCCGGCGATGCTCAACGACCTGCTGGTGGCGTTGGGTGTGCTGGACGCACCCATTCTGCCCGACTGGATCGGATTCGATATCGGGCAGGTTTTCAGCGATCCGCACCCGGCGGGACTGCGCGGTCTCGTTCAGACGCTCGTCGACATTCTCGCGGCGATCGAGGAGTCGATTCAGAAGTAGGCTTTGGCGCGCGCAAAGGCGATGTGGTCGCCGAACGCGCCGAATTTGGTGTCCACGTCGCCGAAGACGAAAAACGTCCCGAGCTGAAACTCCACCGAATCCGCGGGGTAGAAGAACACCTGCGGATATAGCACCCAGCTCTCGTCCTCGAGGCACACCCCGCCGAACACGCGCGTCTTCACCGTGTCGTTGAACAACGGTTTGTCGACGCCGGCGAAGGCGTAATCGGAGACGAGATCCGCCGTGTTGTCGGTCGGCAGCCCGCGGATGTATTGCGCGTTGATGTACCACGCGCCGGGAAACGTGTAGTCGACACCGCTGACCGCCTTGACGAAGTTCTCGGCGAGCGGCTCGTCCCGCGCGATCACCATGCCGTCGCGAAAATCCTCGCCCGCGATCGACGAGAGCACCGCGTTGATGTCGGCGTGCGCGTCGAGAAAGTACTCAGTGTCGAATCGGTCCACCGGGATGAAATACGCGCCCTCGCCCCAGAAGCCGATGTCGATGCCGGGCACGCTCATGGCGAAATCCGCGCCGACGACGTGCTCGCGGGGAAACTCCTGCTCGACGTGAAGATCGACCTCGTCGATGAGCTTCAGGCCCGTCGTGAGCGGCGAGACCTCCATCGTGATGTACCGCGGCACGCCGAAGTCGTCGTACACGTAGGCATAGCTCGCCGACATGTCCACGAACCCCGCCGTGCCCGAGATCTTCGCCGCCGCGCTGGAGTGCGCCGTTGTACGGTTCGGGATTTTCGATGACACGGTGATCTCGCCGAGGCTCGCATCCTGAATGGCGCTGAGCATCAGCTCATCGAAAACGGCGTCGAGCCGCGCGTCGCCGGTGTCGATTTCAAACTCCGAGGCCATCGTGTCGAACTGCTTTTCGAAAATCGGGCGGATGTCGGTTTGCGGCAGCAGAGCGGGGTAGAACAGGGGCAGGAACACCGCGGAGATCGTCACCGGCCCCGCGTAGTACTGCGCGAGCACCGAGGGCGTCGGCGTTTTCTTGCCGAACTGCAGCGGGTCGTGGAAGTCGTCGGGATTGAGGTTGTCGGTGGGGTTGAACTGGTCGCCCGTACCCCACGCGATGCGCTGCTTGCCGAGCTTGATGTCGAGGTTGCGCAGGCCGAGCCCCGTCACCATCAGGTACGCTTCGTCGAGTTCCAACCGCACGGGGTCGGTGATGACGCGGTCCTGCTGATCGCCGATGTAAAAGGTACGGTCATCCTCGAGCCGCTCGTCAAAGCCGATCGCGTCGATCTGAAAACTGCCCAGCAGGCGCACCTTGGGCGAGGGCATGCCCTGCACGGTCATGCCGAACGTCATTTCGTTGTAGAGCCATCGGCTCTCGCCCTCGAGCGTGGCGCGCTGGTCGAACTCGGCGTAGCCGCGCAGCGTGTAGGTCTCGTCCGCGTGGACGGACGCCGCGCCGAGCATCGCCAGCACGGCCAACAGAATCGCGATGCGCGTCATGTCACTGGACCGGGCGTTTCAGATTGCGTTCGGAGAAGAAGTCGGGTTCGAGGGTCAAATCGATCTGGAGCCCGCTGTTTTCGAGCACCGTCTGATGGCCGGTCTTGATGTCGGTCATCGTGATCTTCGACATCGTCCAGTACTCGCCCTTCTTGCTTTGGTGCTTCGAGTAGTTCGCGCGCTCCTCGGTCTTCTGCGCCACGCCGCTGTTGTCGTGGTACACGATCTTGTCGATCGTGTGATTCTCTTTCTTCACCGTGAGCTGGAGCTTGGCGTAGCTGATGTCCGCCCCGGGTTTGCGCGTCAGCTCGAGAATCCAGTGCGTGGCCGTTTCGCTCTCGACCTTCGGCGTGAACTCATCCGCATAACGCAGGATCGCCATGTCTTCCTGCGAAAAGTCGGTGCCCATGAAGGTCTGATTGCGCACGTGCGAGGCGACGCGACGGACTTTTTTGTATTCCGGCAGGTAAACGAAGTTCGTCTTGGAGTCGGTCGAGAGCAGCGCGATGCCCACGTCGCTCGCCGGTTTGGCGAATTTCACCATGCGGCTGTCGCCCTGCAGCCAGACCTTGATCTCGCGGACCTTGGCCGTGCCGTCGGAGGCCTTGACCGTCATCGTCGAGGTCATGTGCAGATTGCTGAAGTTGTTCAGATTCGCGTCGGTCTTCGCGAGGATTTCGGCCGCATCCTCCGCCCGCGCGAACGTCGGCAGCACCAGCAGCGCCGCGATTGCCAGCAGAACCACTTTACGCATCACATCCCCCGTAAAAATTCCCGTGAATTCCACATCACACCCGGTCGGAAGTTTCATTCGCGCCGGCATGAAGAACGATCGAAACAATCGCCGCGCCGATGGCGGACGCCGCCATGAATACCCCAAGATACGCCTGCATGGCGAGAGGCGCGGCCAGTAAAAATGCAAACCCGGCCGCGACGGGCAGCGCGATGGCGGATGCGCCGGTCCCGCCCTGCCGCCAGGCGGCGATGGGAACCGACACGCCGATGGCGACCAGCAGCGCCGCCCAGGTGATGGTGTCGAGCGCGATGCCGAAGGCGGTCATCGCCGCGCACGCCGCACCGATTCCCCCTGCCGCGGCGAGCGCGCCTCGCCACGAGCCCGCGGCGAGCGCCGCGCCGACGAGCGCGATCACGAGCGCCGCCAGGCCCGCCCGGGCGAACATCCCCGGCAACGCCCGGTTCATCATCGTGTTCACGAACGGCCAGCCGGTCGCACGGGCTTCGACGGCGGTGACCGCGCCGGGTTCGGTGGGTCCGCCCGAGATTTTCTCGAATCGCTCCGGTGTGGTGTTCGCCACGTCGGAGTTGATCGTCCACAGGCTCGATTGCAAATCGGCACGCAGCGCCGTGTTGTTCAGAATCGCCATCTGGTGCGTTCGCTCGAGGCGACCGGCGATCGCGAGCATGGCGGCGGCGTGCCGCGCGCGCTTCACGGACAATTCGCGGATGCCGAGCAGCGTCGACGCGGCGTACTTCGGTCCCTCGGGGTCGGCCGCGAGAACCGCCGGGGGAAGATTCTTCGCCATGGTCGCGGCGATCGACACCTCGGTCGGCGTTTCGAGCGACGCCAGAGCTTCGACGAGCGAGGCCGGATCGAAATCCGTCGGCAGCGTCACGTCGGCTTCCGCACTGGTCAGGAACCTCCGATAGCGGTCGCGCAGGTCCGCGAGTTCTTTTGCCGCGAGCGCGGGCGCCGCCGCACGCAGTGCGGCGAGTTCGGTGGCGAGACCCTCTTCGTCGACTTCCAGCTGGAGATAGTGCCGAAGATCGAGCGCGGCGAGCACGGCTGCCCTCTCGCCCAGCACGCGCGCCCAGGCGGCACGTTGCGTTTGGGGCTGGTCGGCGATCGTCACCGAGACGAGCCGTGTTTCGACATTGCGCGCAACGCCCTCGATCGCGTCCACCGCCGGGGCGACCACCGAGGAGCGAATGTCGCCGATGCGGGCCTGCACGATGGCGTCGGTGAACTTCGGATCGATCAGCAGATCGACCTGCGGTTGGCCTTCGAGCATGAACCAGAGATTGTTGATCTTGCCCATCGAATCGGGCGTCCCGGGTTCGTTGTTCAAATTCGTGTTGATCATGCGCAACACGTCGGCGATCGACTGCGGATAATTCACGTTCGCGATCGCGCGCAGGCGTTTGGTCGCGAGCGTCAACTGCTCCAGCACGGCGGGGTGGCGCACATCGGTCGAGCGAAAGTCGATCATGAACAATTGCGATCCGCCGAAGCCGCGCTGCATCAGGTCCTCGGTGACGCGGGGCTCTCCGTCCGCCGGAAACGTCGCCATGGGATTCACGTCGCGCGGCATGAACGAGGCGAGGGCCGAGAGCGCGAACAGGGCGACGAGGACCGCGACCACCGCCGCCGACGGGTTCGTCTTCGCCGCGCGCGCGGGCCCGCCGCCGACGCCTCGTCGATCGAAGATCGACCGACCGGCGGTCTTCGCGCCCGCCGCGAGCGCGGGGAGCAGCGTCAGAGCCAGGATACCCGACGCGAACGCTCCGATCGCCACGCCGAGGCCGAGGTCTCGGAAGATCGCCCACGGCGTGAGCAGAGACGCAAGCGCTGCCGCGGCCACCGAGGCGCATCCGACGAAAATCGGCTTGGCGCACCGTGCGAGCGCGTCGGCCGCGCGATCCGCCCCCGCGCCCTTTGCGCGCCCGAACGTCACCAGGTAGATGATGGGGTAGGGCGTCGCGGCGACGATGACGAGAAGCGGCAGCATCGAGGTGAACAGCGAGAGCGTGCGTTCCATGGCCGAAAGAACGCCGAGTGTCCAGACGACGGAAAGGCCGACGACCGCGAGGGCCGACGCGAGCGCGCGGGCCGAGCCCAGCACCCAAAACAGCAAAGCGATGAAGACGCCGAACGTCGCGATCATGCAGACGATCATGCGCGGCGAAGCGATGAGCCCGGCCAGGTAATCGACGATCATCTCGACGCCGCCGAAGTACAGCGTCGCGTCGGGCGCGGCGGCGCGCGCGGCGGTCTTGAGTCGTCCGCCGATGGTCTTGCGGTCGGCATCGGGCGCGAGCTTCACCGTGATGAGCGCGGCTTTGGCGTCGGGAGACACCAGATTGCCCGCGATCATCGGGTTGCCGAGCACCGTATCGCGGATTCGCGTCAGATCAGCCGGATCGGTGGGAACCGGTCCCTTGGGCAGATACGGACGCACGCTGATCGAACCCTCGCCGTCGGGTTGCATGTCGAGCAGGTTCGCGACGCTCATCGCGAAACGCACGCCCTCGACCTGGCCGAGCGCGTCGGTGATCGCACGAAGCGTCGTCAGCGATTCGGCGGTGAAGATGTCGTCCGATTCGAGCGCGACCATGTTGATGAAGCTCGAACCGAACCGGTCGGATGTCTCGCGGAAATACGCGACCTCGGGGTCGTCCGCGGGCAGGATCGACGTGACGTTCATGTCGGTTTCGAGGCTGCCGGCGAAGAACGCGCAGGCGATCGTGACGAGTGCGACGAGGACGTACACCACGCGGCGGGCGCCGACGATCCGATCGGAGAATCGAGCCATGAAAACAGCCGGTCTATGTCAATGGGTTGGGAGTGCGAACGACGAAATCGCGGAAGAGTAGTCGGATTCTCCCGCGATCGTCAATTGCCGAACCATGCGTGAACGCACCTCGCGTGCACCGCAAATCACGGGGCTCGAACACCGAGATCCTTCGCCTCGGCTTCGAGCGCCGCGGCCGATTTTTCCACGTCCTTGTCCTGGATGAACACCGAGAGCTGGTCGTTCAGGCTGATGACGAACGACTCGGCCACGGCGGACCCGTGCGCGGCGCTGGGGACGAGCACGTCCTTGCCGAAATCGGATGCGATCGCCCGGGCAATCGGATCGAAGGCGTCCATCGGGACGTCGGTACGCGCCGGAATCGACCCCTTCTTGGGGTTGAAGGCGGCCTGCCCCTCGACGGAGCCGATGACCTGCAGCAGCGCGAGCGTCGCGGCCGGATTGGGCGCCTTGGCGGGCATGCCGAAGGTGTCGGTGACGACGAAGAACGTGCCGACGGTGCCGGGAGTCGCCACCGCGCCGTAGTCCTTGTCGGCGACCCACTGGTGTGCCTCAAAGTAGCCCTTCGCCCAGTCGCCCATCACGTTCATCGCCGCCTTGCCCTCCTGCACCATCCCGCTCGCCTGATCCCAGGTCATGGTGGCGTGGTTGTCGTTCGCGTAGGGCAACAGATCCTTGAGAATCGTGAGCGCCTTTTTCACGCGTTCATCGGTCCACGCGACCTTGCCCGCGAAGAGGTCCTTGTAGAAATCCGCGCCGCCCGCCGCGACGAGCAGGTTTTCGAACAGGTGCAGCACCTCCCACTTGTTGCGCGACGCGAGCGAGAGCGGCGTGACGCCCTTTTCCTTGAGCGTCTTGCACACGGCCATCCACTCGTCGATGGTCGTCGGCGGCTTCAGGCCGTTCGCGTCGAAAATCGCCTTGTTGTACCAAAGCGCGTTTCCGCGGTGCACGTTCGATGGCACGGCGTAGATCTCGCCGTTCGCGCTGACCATGTCGAGAAGCTGCGCCGGGAAATGCGGTCGCCAGCCGTTGTCGTCGAAGATCTTCGTGATCGGCGCCATGTGACCCGGCTTCACCCAGCCTTCGAGCAGTTCCGAACCGCCGTGCACCTGAAACGTCCCGGGGGCGTCGCCGCCGAGCATGCGCGTCTTGAGCACCGCCTTGGCGTTCGTGCCCGCGCCGCCGGCCACCGCCGCGTTCACGACCTTCACGCCCGGATTCTTCACCTCGAAGAATTTGATGAGCTCGTTGAGGCCGTCCGCCTCGCCGCCGGCCGTCCACCACGAGAAGATCACGAGTTCTCCGCCGCCCGCGGGCTTGGCGTCCGCACCCGGTGCGGAATCCGCCGTCGGTGTCGGCGTGGCGACGGGCGTCGTCGTGGTTTGGCAGGCGAGCGCGGCGATCGCGAAACATGCGATCGAAAGGGCGACCATCAGGCGTTTCATGGCATTCTCCTCAAATCCGGAATCCGGCGCCGGTTTCGGCGTCGAACAGTTTGATCTCGGACGTGTTCAGGTGGATGTCGATCTCGGTATGCGGCGCGACCTGACCGCCTGACGGCGTGAGAAACGCGAGCGCGTGCTCGCCCGCGCGGGCGGTGACGAGGTGCGTCGCCCCGAGCGGTTCGACCAGCTCCACGCGTACTCGCACCGGCGCTTGCATTCCGTTGGCCGCCGCCATCGCGATGTGTTCCGGCCGGATCCCGAGCGTCGCGCGCCGCCCGTTCCACGATTCCTCGTGAGGGGCCGGAATCGTCAGCGAAAAACTCCCCGCACCGGCGACGCACGCGCCATCGGCGATGCGCAGCGTCACATCCACAAAGTTCATCCCCGGGCTGCCGATGAATCCCGCGACGAACTTGTTGGCGGGGTGCGCGTACATGTGTTCCGGCGCGGCGACCTGCTGAATCACGCCCTGATTGACGATCGCGATGCGCGTCGCGAGCGTCATCGCCTCGACCTGGTCGTGCGTGACGTAGATGATCGTCGCCTGCAACCGCTCGTGCAGTTTCTTGATCTCCTGACGCATCTGCACGCGCAGCTTGGCGTCGAGATTCGAGAGCGGTTCGTCGAACAAAAAAACCTTGGGCTTGCGCACGATCGCGCGACCCATCGCCACGCGCTGGCGCTGGCCGCCGGAAAGCTGCGCGGGCTTGCGTTCGAGCAGGGTTTCGAGTTCCAGAATCCGCGCCGCCTCGCGCACGCGCGCGTCGATCTCGTCCTTGGGCCGGTGCATCATCCGCAGACCGAAAGACATATTCTGATACACGTTCATGTGCGGATAGAGCGCGTAGTTCTGAAAGACCATCGCGATGTCGCGGTCCTTGGCGGGCAGGTCGTTCACCACGCGCCCGCCGATCGCGACCGTCCCCTCGGTCACGTCCTCGAGCCCGGCGATCATGCGCAGCAGCGTGCTCTTGCCGCACCCAGACGGCCCGACCAGCACCAGGAACTC
Source organism: Deltaproteobacteria bacterium (assembly GCA_020845895.1). Lineage (NCBI taxonomy): Bacteria > Pseudomonadati > Myxococcota > Myxococcia > Deltaproteobacteria bacterium. The sequence continues at coordinate 84,012 of JADLEX010000036.1, forward strand.
GCGGTCGGCGATGTCCAGCGACGTCCGCTCGATGACGCGCGTCGCGCCGAATCTCTTGACGACATCCTGGAGAACGACTTGGGCCATATCTCAATCAGCCCGATTCTCTTGCGAACGGCAGTGTGCGCACGCGACAAGTGTTTTCCTCGACAATGACGATCGCGCCGCCGTCCAATGATTCGGCAACCTTTGGGATCGCTTCCATGAGGCGCGATAACAGTCGGTCGGGTGAAACGCGTGGAATCCGGAGAATTAGGACGGATGGTTTCGCGTCGCCCGAAAATGCGAGCAATTGTCCATAGTCCAAATCCATCGTCACGATCGTCTCACCCGCACTCCTCGCCGTTTCGAGAATCGTTCGATCGGTGGCTCTGGCAAGTCCGATATCCCGTACATGGCGCACCGGATATCCGCGCGCCTCCAGCGCGGGCGCTATCCGAGTCGGCATGTTCATGTTCAAGAGAAACTTCATTCTCCGCTGGCGGGCTCCAACGGGAAAAACCGATCATCCAGCGTCGATGCCGCGAACGCCAGCGCGTCGCGGATGTCCTCGGCCTCGAGTTCCGGCCACTCCGTCAAGACCTCCTCGGGTGTCATACCCGAAGACAGGTATCGCATGACGGACGCAACGGGGATTCGCAATCCTCGAATGCAGGGTTTGCCGAGGCACTTCTCGGGGTCCATCGTGATTCGCGTGAAAACCGGATGACGGACTTCCATAGGGCGGCTCCCAACGGGGGGCGTTTCAGTCTATCAAACCCGCCACCAAACCGCACATGTCCTCAGAACTGCACGGTCACCGACGACTGGATCACGCCCAGCGGGTCCGTCGCCTCGCGGTCGATCTCGTTGCGAAGCATCGCGGCGGCGCGCCCGGGCAGCAGCCCGCCTCCCGACAGGTGAAACGTCGCGAGGTCTTCGTACACGGAGCACTCGACGCCCAGGTGCCCCTCGGTGCCGAGGAATTTTTCGCCATCGGTGTTCGTGCCGTCGAGCGTCGATCCCGCACCGACGATCGCAAACAGGCGAACATAATCGGTGACGTTGACGGAAATCTCCTCGTCCGCCACGACAAGCCCCGCGCCCTGCGCCGCGACCGTTTCGTCGACGTTGTTGTACTGATCGTGAAGCGAGTTAAGCGTCAGGATCATCGTGGCGCTCTTCGACCAGCCAGAATACACGAAGCCCGTGTCGTACTGGTCGTACTTGTCGCCGTCGTCGGCGGTGAACGCGAGCACGCTCGTGTCGAGCCCCAGCGGCCAGAGGTTCACGGCGACCCCGGCCTGCGCGGCGGCCGCGAGGATGTTCACGTCGCGGTTGTCGAGCCCGGCGTGTTCATGCTGTCCCCACTGACCGACCGCGTCGAAGTCGAGGCAGACCTGCGGCGAGCCCGCGCAGCCTTCGACGTGAAACACGGGGCTCACGACGACGCGCGGACGATTGATCTCCGTCTTGTCCCACCGCGCGAACACGCCCGGCGAAAAACTCCACTCGTCGGCTCCGTGCCGCGACCAAAGCGCCACCACATAGTCGTCCTGCTCGAAGTTGTTGTCGGACATCCGCCGGTCTTCGCCGGTCGCGTCGAGCCCTTCGTACACCGTGTCGGGAACCTGCCCCGCGGCGAGCGTCACGCGTCCGCTCGGCGACCACGCGAGAAACGCGGAGGCGACGCCCATGTGCCGATCGAGAACGAGGTGCGTGGGGTCGTAGAAGTACTGGAAACCGGAACGCACCCCGAAGAACTCGTTTCGCGTACGCACCTCGGCCCACACTTCCTTGTGGCGCACCACGGCGGTTTCGGGCGCAAGCGGGTCCTGCCCATCCAGATTGTTGCGGCTCCAGATGTTGTCGCCGACCTCGAGCTGATAGCGCACCGTGATCTGATCCACCGGCGCCCACGTCAGCCCCGGGCGCAGCGTCGTCAGCACGTATCCCGACGTCTGGGCGTTGTCGGAATAAACCGGTTCGGTGCGGTCGAAGTCGCGGTCGTTGGCGAGGTAAAGGTACGTTTGAAACTGCACGTCGAACATCGGCACGATCTCGGCGGTGACAATGCCGCCGCCGTCCTCGGCCGCCGCGCCGGATGCGCAAATCACCATCGCCAGTGCCGCCAGAATCCCAATGCCGCGCGTCATCGCTCGCCCCCTTCGATCACTTCATCGCCGCGGAACAGATAATCCCAGCCTTCCGCCGTCGAATTCGGATAGGGTGGGCGGATGCGGATGGTGTGCGTCCATGCGGGATCGTCCTTCGCGGGATACCAGTAGAGGATGAACCGGTGCGGGTCGTAAGCCGCGTGCCCGTCCGAAAGCCAGACGTAAAACCCGTCCGCGTATTGCATCGGCGGCACGAAGATCTCCGTCGGCGCATCGGTCTCCTTGCTGCTCATCTCCATCTCGAATTCGAGCCACGGCGTCTGCTCGCCTTCTCGCGGCTCGAAGTAGTGCATCGGCGAATAAAAGTGCATCGATTGGATTCGCCCGCTCGTCGCGCGCGGCACCGTGCGCGAATACGCCTGCCACGAACGGGGCTGCCCGTCGGGACCGAGAATCGAGAAGTCTTCCTTGTTCCAGCCCTCGCCGTTCTCGGCGGTGTTCTCCGGCGAGTAGCACCACAGCATCCGGCCCACGAGCATCTTCTCGAACGCCTCGTAATACGGGTCGAGGATGTACGACGACACGATGTAGTCGTTCGCCATGGATTTCTCGATACCGCCGAAGTTGTAGTACACGCCGAACTCGCCCATGAACGCGGGCGGGTTGCCGAGGCTGAAGGTCGCCGTGTCGAACGCCGCCTCCATGTCCGGCAGGTAGTCGCGGTGGCGGCGCTCTTCCACCGTGAAGTCGCGCGGCGGCTGGCCGAAGCCGATGTTCGGGTAGATGTCCACGTATTTGTGCGGCACGAAGGCGTACTGTTCGATGCCCTCCGGCGCGGTCATCGGTTCAGCCCATTGGCCGGCGATGCCCTTGTCGGGCAGCCCCAGCACCTCTTCGAAGAAGATGATCGCGTCTGCGTCCTCTTCGAGCAGACGATGCCCGACGCGCTCGTGGAATGGCTGAAGGTAGTTGCGGTTGAAGTTGCTGTTGAGCGCGAGCGCGGCGGCGAAATCCGGCGACGGCGCGGAACCGGCGACCTTCGGTCCGAACCCTCGCTCGTTCATCTCGTCCACGCTCGTCGGCAGCAGGTCGTTGACCAGAATCTCCTCGCGCCACAGTTCCAGCGCCTCGCGCGAGATCCCCTTTTCGACGAGCTGGTCGAGATAGTCGTCGAGGATTTCCTCGGAGCGATCCGGGTCGAAGGTGTCCACGCCGAGCTTGCCCGCGTCCTGATAGATCAGGGCATAGAGCGTGAGAAGAATATACACGCCGCCGGGTTCGTTCATCGTCTCGTAGCCGAGCACGTTCGGGTAATCCTTCACGCGCATCGCCACCTGCGCGTAGGCATCGGCGTACGCTTCCTGCAGGTAATCCTTCACGTTGATGCCGTCGATCGAATACGTCGGCCACACCGCGTCGCCCGCGAAGAACGCGGCGAAGCAGCGGTTGATGTCGAGCGACAGCCCCATGTTGAGGAACCACGACGTCCACGGCAGCACGTCCGACGTGTTGCGCGGGTGCGAGGCGACGTTCACCGGCAAGCCCCACTCAGGTCCGCCGACGAACTTCTCCGGCAGGCAGGTCTCGACGACCCACTTCGGCGCTCCGTCGCCGCCCACGCGGTTGTTGTAACCGTAGGGTGCGGCGCGTTCGGCCTCGACGGGATCGAAAAGACCACTCGCCTCGGTGCCGTCGTCGAAAAACGTGAACAGGTGGCGCGAGAACATGTCCTGGTGCATGTCGAGCATCACGTAGATGCCGTACTCGTTTGCCTTGGCGACGACCTTCTCCATGTAGTCGAGGTATTCCTCGTCGTAGATCCCGCGGCCCTCGTGTTCGATGCCTTCCCACATGACCAGCAGACGCACCGAGTTGAACCCGAGTTTTTGCAGCATGCGCAGGTGATGGTCGGCCTCGTCGAGGCGAAACGGCTTGCCGATGTATGAGACGGGATCGAACTCGGTGGGCACCTTGTTGCTGCCCGACAGGTTCACGCCGTTGAGGTAGACGTAGCGGCCGTGCGCATCGCGGAAGAACGACATGTCGGTGCGCACCTTCGCGAGCGAATCATCGAACTGGTCATCCAAATCGTATTCGTCATCGCCGCACGACACGGCGAACAGCAGCACGACGAACATCGAGGAGACGACGGCCCAAGCCCCGGCCGATCGTAACGCCATGGCGCCCTCCGATTCCCGAATCGTCAATGTCAAAAGCCCACGCGAGCCGCGACACTATAGCACAGGGGAATTCCCGGCCAAGCGGGATGAGTTCGTCCAGGCGACCGTTACAGTGGAAAAGGACGATGGAACGCGACTATCGCTACGTCCAACCAAACCTCGTGTCGAGCTTCGTGAGCTGGCTGCGGAAACCTTCGGCCGACATCCGCGTCCAGTGCGGGTCGCGGTGAGGATGCAGCGTGACCACCATTCGCGCGCGGTCGCCTATCGCCTGAAAGTCCACTTCGATGGTGCTGTCGTAGGGTTCAATGCCCGGGATGAAGTCGATGGCGTGTACAAGCGTCAGCCGTTCGAATGGCCGGAACTCCGCGTATCGCCCGTGCGTGGCATGGGACACCGGCTGGCCCATGCGTTTCATCGCCTCGATCATGTCGGGCGCGTCGGCGATCATGTCGTATTCGAGCGCCCCGCCCACCCGCGCCTCGAGGGCGTGGACCTCGACGCGGAAGCCGACAGGACCCCACCAAGATTCGAATCCGTCCTTCGTTGCCCAAAGCTCCCACAGATCCTCGACCCGCGCGCGATAAGTCCGCTCGACGACGATCTTCTCCTGGGGCGTTCCCATGGTCGCGGCCGTGTCGTTGTCCGTCATTTCGACCTCTCCTTCTTCGTTGATCCGGTCTTTTGTCGATTTCCGAGCGCTACGCCGAAGCGGTCCAGACGCTCTTCCCACAACCGCCGGTATTCCGCGAGCCACGCGTCGAGTTCACGGAAAGGCTCGGGCCGCAGCGCGTAGTGGCGTCGCTGGCCGTCCGGCCGAACCGTGACGAACCCGGCTTCGTGCAGGATGCGCAGGTGCCGCGACACGCCGGACTGGTGGATTCCGGCCCGCAGGACGATCTCTCCGACCGGCTTTTCGCCACCGAGCAACGCCTCGAGGATGAGGCGGCGGGTGGGATCGGCCAGGGTTTCGAACGGGTTGAGTAGCATGATCGTGTATATACATATCAGCGCATATATCGTCCGTCAAGCCGTCCCGGGCGTTCCCTGCGCGATCGAGCGCCACAATCGCCGAATCGGCCCCGGATGAACCGATCCGTTTGACGCGCGTGCGGGGACCGCGCATCATTTCCGCGCCACATCTTTCATGCCGGGAGTGGGTTCTGCACGGGACAGGAGCGATCCGCGCAAGCAACATGCGCCTCGCGTCCGCGTTCGCACTGGCGATGACGCTTGTGCTCGCGTACGCCGGGCAAACACTCTCGGACGAGCAAACACCCTCAGACGGCTCGTCCGGTGGCCCCGTGGAACGTGCGGGCAACCTCGACCAATACTTCCGCAATGAACTCGACGTGCTGCGCGAACTGCATCGCCGGGAGCTCGAACGCGATCGGATCGCCGCCGAATCGCTGGAAAACCTCCGGAAAAATCGCCCGCCGGACCCCGACGCCGAGGTGCGCATCAATTTCGACAACGACTGGTTCATTCTCAACGCGGCGGGCGGCGACTGGGGCTACACCAGCGGAATTCGGACCTCCGCGGTGTGGCCGCTCGATTTCGGCCGCGAGTCCTTGATGGGACGCTGGCGCGCCGGAGAGGACACCACCCTACGCTCGTGGCTGCTCACGCTGCTCGACACCCCGGAGGGGCCCGGTCGGCCGTTTTTCGGCGTGTCGCTCGGGCAGGAGATGTACACGCCCCGCGATCTGGATCGCGATACCGTCGATCCCGACGACCGGCCCTACGCGGGCTGGGCGTATCTGGGTGCGCTGTTCCAGATCCGTGGTCCGCTGGGGCGCGTCGACACAGAACTTCAGATCGGCGGCACGGGGCGGTATTCGGGTGCGGAGCAGTGCCAGAAGCTGATCCACGAAAATACCGACGCGCCCAATCCGCGCGGATGGGATCACCAGATCTCCGACGGGGTCGGGATCAATGCGTACCTGCGTCCCAGCCGTTTGATCTTCAATCTCCAGCATCCGCGCGAGATCGGTATGCCCGTGCAACTCGGCGATGCGCAGCTTTATGCCGAAACGGCGGTCGGCACGCTCTTCACCGCGCAGTCCGTCGGCGTTTCGATCCGGATGGGTTGGATCAAGGAGAACTGGGTGCGTCGATTGGAACCCGGGCAATACGTGCCGGACCGCAAGATCCCGCATCGCTTCGAGGCGGACGGCATCGAATTATTCCAACTCTACTTTTTTTCGCGACTTCAGAGCCAATACGTGCTGCGTAACGGGCGCATCCAGGGTCTGCCGTGGGTCGAAAGCGAGCACACGCTGGCGATCAACCCGATCGTGCACGAGGGCGAATTCGGTCTGTATTTTCAGCCCGTCAACGCGGTCGCGTTCATCTTCGCGTCAACGCATCGGACGCAGGAGACGCGCAACGGTGTTTCCGACAGCGCGGGCCACTCCTACGGCCATCTGCAACTCGTGGTGTATTGGTACTGACATATCGGAGGGGTACGCCGTGGCCAAGCACATGAACTTCTTTCAGATGCGGGGCGCGTACTCGACGCTCTTCGCGTGGCTCTACAACCGAACCGTGGCCGACCGCATCGGCGTCGTCTACGACGACATGCTCGGCCGTTTTCTTCCGGAGGCGCGTCCCGGCACCTCGATTCTCGACGTGGGCTGCGGCCCCGGTCACGCCACGCGGCGTATCGCGCTCGCGAAACCCGATGTGCGCGTGACGGGCGTGGACTTGTCGGAACACATGATCGCACGGGCCAGGCGTGACGGCGTGGGCATGCCCAACCTGACTTTTCAAATCGGCGACGCGATGAAACTGCCGTTTGCCGATGCGTCGTTCGACGAGGTTGTCAGCACAGCTTCGATCAAGCACTGGCCTGATCCGGCGAGGGGCGTTCGCGAGATGGCGCGGGTGGCGAAGCCCGGCGCTCACGTGATGGTGCTCGAAGTGGATCGGGACGCGAGCGACGCGGCGATCACGAATTTCGTCCGGCTCTTTCTGCGGCCGCCGGGATCGCTCGCGTTCGTTCGGGCGTATTTTCGAAAGTTCATCGGAGGTCAGGGATCGAGCAGATCGGAACTCGCGGCGTGGATCGCGGATTCGGGTTTGTCGGAGCTGCGTGATGGGCAGGAAACGAATTGGCCGCTCGTCTGGGCCGGCGGTACGAAAGCCTGAAACGCGGGAAAAAAACAACCGGCGGGAAACCCCGCCGGTCGTCTCGCCTGCTGAGGCGTCGCCGATCTCCGTGATTACCGGCGACGGCACCCCTCGCTTTCCTCGCAGGTCACATCCAGCCCCTGCCCGTTGTTGATCGCGTCGGCGGTGTCATTGGCCCACCCCAAGTTGACACGCCC